>JBILEP010000292.1:0-3224 GCA_044352045.1 Cyanobium sp.
CGGCCAGCTGTGGGAGGCAAACATCACCTCGGCCTCCTGGCCAAACAGATAGAGCGCCTCGCTGATCTTCTTCGACCACTCCAACGCATCCCGCACCAGGGCGCCGCGCAGGGTGTAAATGTTATGGATCGTGCCGCAGATGTTCTCCGCCGCCCAGAAGGCCTTCCATTGCGGGAAATAGGTGTTCATCTCCGCCGGTGCTTCGGTGCCGGGCGTGTTCTGAAACACCATCGTCACGCCATCGATCTCCACCTCCTCGATCGCCTGCTCAATGGTGCGGTTCGGTTCGATCAGACCCACCCGCCCCGAGGCCGTGTTCTTGCCGATCGACTGATCCACGTGGCCATAGGGACTGCGCGGCAGCAGCAGGCCGTACTGGAAGAAGGCCCGCCGGTTCATCGCGGTTCCCGTGTACACGTTCTCCGCAATCGCGTGCTGCATGAAGCCCACAGGCGCCAGGATCTGCACCTTGCCGCTGCGCACATCCTCCTCCGCCACCACGCCGCGCGCGCCACCGAAATGGTCGACATGGCTGTGGGAATACACCACCGCCACCACCGGCCGCTCGCCCAGCTGTTGATTCACCAGCTCCAGGGCGGCGCGAGCGGTTTCCTTGCAGGTGAGCACATCGAACAGAATCCAGCCCGTCTCGCCCTTGATGATCGTCATGTTGGCGAGGTCAAAGCCCCGCACCTGGTAGATCCGATCCGGCACCACCTCATACAGCCCGTAGGCCATGTTGAGCACCGCCTGACGCTGCAGCGAGGGATGAATCGTGTCGAAGACGCTGTCGAAGCGCTGCAGCAGGAAGTCGTAACAGCCCATGTCCCAGGCCACATGGCCAGCCTCCGCCAGGATCTGCTTGTAGGCGGGGGCGGCGAGGAAGCCCCGTTGCGCCTCCTCGAAATCGCGCTGGTCCTCGAACGGCAGGCTGCCGCGCAGCTCGTTCTGGAAGGCGATCGTGAAGGTGGAGGGCGGCTTGCCTTTGGGATCGAAGTGCTCGAGGGCCATGGTGTTGATTCAGGCGCTGGTTTCCGGTTTCGGCGCGGTCAGCAGGTTCACCGCCGAGAAGGCGAGTGAGACGGCGAAGAGGGTGCCGATCACCCAGACGCTGTCATTGGGCCACTCCACCACCAACATGCCGCCAAGCACGGCGGTGACGATGCCATCGAGCAGCACCAGGCCGCGGGCGGGCACGGCCTGGCTGGCGGCGGCGGCCAGCTCCATCACCCCCTCCACCAGCAGCAGCACCCCCAGGAACAGGGTGAGGCTGATCGTGCTCTGGATCGGGAACGCGATGCAGGAGAGGCCGCCCACCAGGTACAGCACGCCGGAGAGGGCGCGGAACACCTTGGCGCCGGTGGCCTCCGCTCCGGTGAGCCGCAGCAATTGGGAGATTCCCGCCACCGTGGCGGCGCTGCCCAGCAGGATCGTCAGGAACGTGGCGGAAACGAAGGGCAACACCAACGCGAGGCCGGCGCCGGCGAACAGCAGGGCGGCGGTGAGCCAACGCAGGGCGGGGGAGGCTGGAGCGGACACGAAGACGGGGGTTGGTTTGCTCGAACCGTAGTCAAGGGCAGCGCACCTGGCGCCCCTCCCCGCGACAGCTGGCGAACACCTGCCCGTTCTCATCTTTCATCGCGAAGCGCCAGCCGGCGGGACTGGGCTGGGCCAGCATGTAGCCGAAGCGGAGCCAGGTGTTGAGAAACGTGGCCTTCGGCAGGGGCTTTACACCCGCTTGCACCGGCTGGCCCGCCGCGTTGCTGAGCGGTCCGTAGGGCGGCATCGGATAGGCGGGTGGATCCAGCAGGGTGCCGCCGTTCCCCAGCACGATCTGGCCGGGCTGGCCAGGCACCTGCACCACCTGGGCGATGTGCTCATGGCTGGAGAGCATCAGCTGGAACGAACCGAGCAACCCTTCGGAGGCGTAGGTCTGCGTCAGCGATGACCAGGTGGCGGTGGTGCCGGGAGGATTGGGCAGGTAGGCCGTGGAGCTCACGGCGTTCACCGGCCGATGGGTGAGCAGCCAGGCCTCCGGGGCCCCAGCGGCAAGCTGCTGGGCCTGGCGGAACAGCAACCGTTGCGGCAGGGCGATCTCCATGTCGATGGAGGGGTCGTTGCCGTTGGCGGAATCCACGTTCACCAGCCGCAGGCGGCGGCCGCCGTCGATGGCCAGGTCGACCGCGGTGGTGGGGGAATAGACCACCGGTGCTCGGCCGGAGGCGCTCGGCGCGCAGCGGTCGGCGCTGGCGAAGGCGGGGTCGAAGAGCAGGAAGTAGCCGTTGCCGCCGCGCTCGCACAGCTCATGGTTGCCGCGCAGCACCACCAGCGGCACCGCCTCGAGCAGCGGCGCCATCGGCACCAGCGCGTCGGCCACCCAGCCCCAGCCCGAATCCGTGAAGGGCACGCCAGCCAGCGGCGCGGGACTGCCGCCGCACTGGCCGCTGTTGGCGCTTGGGCAGGCCTGCTCCCGGTAGTAGAAATCGCCCAGGTAGATCGCCACATCCGCCCGCTCCCGCACCAGCGAGCGCACCACCCGGGCCAGGGGCCAGGCCGCGGCATCGTTGCAGGCCTGGATCAAGTTGTCCTTGAGCCGGCAGCCCGTGTCGCCGAAGAGGGCGATGCGGGCGATCCGCGGCGGCAGGGCGGCGGGCAGGGGCCGGCCGGCGATCCGCGCCGCCAGGGCCCCCTCCGGCAGGGCGGCTTCGCACACCAGCAGGGAGTCGAAGGCCCGCTGGGTGGTGGCGCCGGGTCGCCGCTCGCGCATCGGCAGCTGGATCCAGCCCCGCCCGTCGGCGGAGCGGCGGCCGCGGCGCAAGCGGGCCTCCAGGGGTGGGCAGCCCACCCCGGCGGGCAGCACGGCCCTGGCGATCAGGCCCGAGGGCGCTTGCTCCCGGGGGGCCACCAGGGCGTAGACGGCCAGGGGGCTGTGGCCGGAAGCGGAGCTGGCGTCGGCGCGCAGCGGCAGCGGCAGGGCCGCCGTCAGGAGGGCGGTTGCGAGGGCCGCGGACTGGGGGCGGAACCTCCGGGCCTGGGGAGGGGCGACGGGCCGGACCATGGCAGGAGCGCGACTGAGGAAGGGGCCGACGGCCCAAAGGCTGAACCGTAGGCAGCCCCTCCGCGGGCGTCAGGCCGGCAGGGCGGCTGTGTTCCCAAACGTGACAAAGGGGCAGCGGATCGCCGCAGGCTGTCCAGCGTGGAGCTGAACCGGCCGGATGCCCGCT
>JBILEP010000040.1:0-11405 GCA_044352045.1 Cyanobium sp.
GGGATCGTCGGGCCAGCGGCGCAGCAGGGCGAGGGGATCGATCTCGGCGGCCCCCTCGCCGCCGGCGTCAGGCGTTGCCGCCAGGGCCCGGTGGACCAGCACCGGTGGGCTGTCCCGCCAGGGGGGCGGCAGCTGCTGCAGGGCCGCCGCCACCTCCGGGCCGTCCTGCTGGCTGAGCAGGCGCACGGCTTCGCCGGCGGCCGGGCTCCGAGGCCAGCGGCTGGGGATGCCGCCCAGCAGGGCCAGGCCCTGGGCCCGCCGCTCGGGGCTGCCCTTGAGCAGGGCGCGCGCCAGCACCAGCCGGTCGTCGGCGGAGAGGGCGGCATTCACCGGGCCGCCCCCGCCCGCGAGGCAGTCCACCGCCGCCTCGCCGTCGCCCACCTCCGCCAGACCGGTGGCGAGCCGGGCCCGCTGGGCGGGGCTGAGCCCGCTGGCGCCGACGCCGCAGACCTGCCGCAGACGGGCCTCGGCGCCGGGCCAGCGGGGCCCCCAGCGGGCGAGGTGCAGGGCGCCCCGCAGCCGGTCGGCGGGGGCGGGGCCGGCCTCCAGGGCCGCCGCCAGGGCCGCGGGGTGGGCCGGGAAGTCATGCAGCAGCTGGCGGCGCAGGGCCGGCTGCTCGCGCCCCAGGGCATAAAGGGCATCGGCGTCGGCCGGATGGCCGGGGAAGCGCCGGTGCACACGGCTCCAGAGGGGTTCGGCCGCCGCCGCCCCCGCCAGCTTCTGCCGCGCCTGGGCCTGGCGCTTGAGCACCAGGGCGGCCAGGTCGTCCCGGCCCCAGCCCTGGCCGCGCAGCAGCCGCAGCTCCCCGCCTGGGTCGTTTCGCCCCTCCAGCCGGCTGGCGAGCAGCAGGCTGGCCTCGCGGCGGCGCTCCGGGTCCGGCGACCAGCGCCGCGCCCGCTCCAGGGTGGGCAGGGAGGTGAGGGGGGTGAGCGCCGGCCGTTGGTCCAGCAGGGCGCGTCCGCCCAGCAGCGCCGCCCCGGTGCCCAGGCAGGAGACAGCGAGCAGGAGGGACAGGCGGGTCAAGCGCGATCCGGCGGCGATAGCGGCATTCTGGACAGCCGGCCGCTCCCCCCTTCCCCTTCGCTCCCGTGCCCGCTCCCCCCGCCGCGGCAGGCCCGGCCGCCGGCTGGCGCGCCCGCCTCGCCCGTCTGCCGCGCCCGCCCGCCCTGCCCCCCCTCTTCGCCCATCTGCCCGGGGCCCGCCAGCGCCGCCGGGCCCTGCGGTTGCTGGCCCTGGCGGGGCTGGTGCTGCTGCTCCGCCCCTGGCCCCCCTTCCAGTGGCTGCCGGGCTGGGTGGTGGGGGGGCTGCTGCTGTGGGCGGTGGCGGAACTGCTGCGCTGGCTGTGGTGGCCGCGGCGCTGGAGCTGACGGGCACTGGGGCGGCGTTTAATCTGGCGCGCCTGCCCCGCTGGCGCGATGGTGACGACGGCCCCTGACCCTGTCGCTGCGGTGTTCTCCCCCATCGGCCCGCCCCTAGGCGAAGAGATCGGTTTTGGCACCGATGGCATCCGTGGCCGGGTGGGAACCCTGATCACCCCCGCCCTGGCCCTGCAGGTGGGCTATTGGACGGGCCTGGTGCTGCCCCCCGACGGTCCGGTGCTGATCGGCACCGATTCGCGCAGCAGCGGGCCGATGCTGGTGGCCGCCCTCACCGCTGGCCTCACCGCGGCGGGGCGCGAGGTGTGGCCGCTGGGCCTCTGCCCCACCCCGGCGGTGCCCGGCACGATCCGGCGCCAGGCGGCGGCCGGCGGCCTGATGGTCTCCGCCAGCCACAACCCCCCCCACGACAACGGCATCAAGGTGTTCGGGGCCTCCGGCGCCAAGCTCAGCCGGGCCGAGCAGGAGGCGATCGAGGCGGGCCTGCACGGCCACGACCCGGCCGCAGCGGCAGCCGCCTTCACGGGCCATGGCACCGCCACGCCGCGCCACGACCTGCTGGCCAGCTACCAGGCCGCCCTGCTGGAGAGTGTGGCCGGGCGCCGTCTGGACGGGGTGCCGATCGTGCTCGACCTCTGCTGGGGATCGGCCACCGCCTGCGGCGAGGCGGTGTTCCGGGCCCTGGGCGCCGATCTCACGGTGCTGCACGGCGAGCCGGATGGCCGCCGCATCAACCAGGGCTGTGGCAGCACCCACCTGGAGCCGCTGCGGCGGGCGGTGCTGGAGCGGGGCGCGGCGATGGGCTTCGCCTTCGATGGCGACGCCGACCGGATGTTGGCGGTCGACGGCCGGGGCCGGGTGGTGGATGGCGACCAGATCCTTTACCTCTGGGGCTCGTCGCTGCGGGCGGCCGGCGAGCTGCCCGACTCGCGCCTGGTGGCCACCGTGATGTCGAACCTGGGCTTTGAGCGGGCCTGGCAGGCGGCGGGTGGCGAGCTGGTGCGCACCGCCGTGGGCGACCAGTACGTGCACGCGGCGATGGAGGAGCTGGGGGCGGCCCTGGGGGGTGAGCAGTCGGGCCACATCCTCTCGGCCCGGCACGGCATGGCGGGCGATGGGCTGCTCACCGCCCTGCAGGTGGCCACCTTGGTGCACGGTCGGGGCCAGAGCCTGGCCGACTGGATGGACAACAGCTTCACCCCCTATCCCCAGCGGCTGGTGAACGTGACGGTGGTGGACCGGGAGCGGCGCACCGGCTGGCAGCGCTGTGAGCCGCTGCGGCAGGCGGTGGAGCGGGCGGAGCGGGAGATGGAGGGGCAGGGGCGGGTGCTGGTGCGGGCCAGCGGCACCGAGCCGCTGCTGCGGGTGATGGTGGAGGCGGCGGAGCAGGAGCAGGTGGACCGCTGGTGCGAGGAGCTGGCGGCGGAGGCGGAGCGGCGGCTCAACACCCCCGCCTGAGGGACGTTCTCAGAGCTCGGCGGCCAGGGCGAGGGCGCCGTCGCAAGCATCGCCGGCGGGGGCCACCAGCCGGGCGCTTGGCAGCCGCTGCGCCAAGGTGTCGCGGAACGCCTGGCCCAGCCCCTCCAGGTGGGTGAGCGCCCCGCCGAGGCCGCAGACGGGCGGCTCGCTCAGGTGCAGGGCATGGGCCACCGCCGCCACCATCTCCGCCAGGGCGTCGCCGTGGCGTCGCAGGATCGCGGCGGCGTGCGGGTCTCCGGCCGCCGCCAGGCCCTGGATCAGGGGTGCCAGGCGGGCGAAGCCGGCGGGCCCGAAGGCGGGGTCCACCACCCGGGCCTTGATCGCCTGGGGGGCGAGGGGATCGGCGGGATCGAGGTCGAGGCCCCGCCAGAGCCTCGCCAGCAGCGGCGTGATGGCTTGGCGGCCATCGGCCATGCGCAGGCTGAGGGCCAGGCCATCGCGGCCGATGTCCATGGCGGAGCCGGCGCCATCGAGCAACCAGCCCCAGCCGGCGCAGCGATGCTCGCGGCCCAGGCCGTCGCGGCCGAGGGCGATGGTGCCGGTGCCACTGATCACCAGGATCCCCGGCCCCTGCGGGAAGGCGCCCCGCAGGCCGGTGCGCTCGTCGCCGGTCACCAGCAGCCGCTGCGGCTCCAGCCCCAGGCAGGCCGCGGCGATCGCCTGGCCCTGCGCCTGCAGCGGGGTGCCCTGCTCGATGCCGCTGGCCCCCACCACCGCCGCCCGCAGGGGGGCCGCGCCGGCGGGATCGCGGCGGTCGTGGAGGTGGGCGCGGGCGCGGATCAGGCTCTCCCGCAGGGCGGCGGCGAAGCGCTCCGGCCCATCCGGTGCCGCCAGGTGGCAGACCCCCGGGCCTAAGCCCTCCACCAGCGGCGGACCGCCGGCGGCGGGGGCGAGGCGGCAGCGGCTGTGGCTCTGGCCGGCGTCAAAGCCGGCGAGCAGTTCAGTCAACGGGGAGCTCCGCCCGCCCGGCTCCGCCGCTGGAGCAAGCCGCCAGGGTGGCGAGGCCGAAGAGGGCCACCAGCTGCACCTCCGGCCGGAAGAAGATCGTGTCGGTGAGGCCCTGCACCGCCAGCCCGAGGAACATCGCCACCGCCGCCAGGGAGGGCAGCGCCAGGGGCCCCTCGCCGCCCAGCTGGCGCAGGCCGGCGCGCACGGCGCAGAGGAACAGGCCCACCCCCGCCAGCAGGCCGGGGATGCCCGCCTCGACGGCCCACTCCAGCGGGATCGAATAGGCGCTGAGCGCGTTGAACTTGGGCTGCTGGTAGAGGGGATAGATCAGGTTGAAGGCGGTGTTGCCGGGGCCGATGCCCAGCACGGGGCGGGCCTGGATCATCTCCAGCGCCGCGCTCCACACGTTCAGGCGGAAGTTGTTGGAGCTGTCCTCCCGGCCGGCCACCAGGCTGAGCACCCGCACCCGCAGGGGCTCCACCGCCGCCACCAGCACCACCAGGGCCGCGGTGCCCCCGGCCAGCAGCAGGATCGGGAAGAGGCGCCGCCAGAGCGGTGGCCAGGAGCGGCTGAGGCGCAGCACCAGAAACAGGCCGATCGCCGCCAGGGCCAGCACCATTCCCATCCAGGCGCCGCGGCTGTAGGTGAGCACCAGGGCCACCAGGCCGAGCACCAGGCTGGCGAGGGCGAAGAGGCGGCGGGCCAGGCCGGGCCAGCGCAGCAGGGCCACCACCGCCAGGGGCAGGGTGGGCAGCAGGAAGCCGCCCAGGAGGTTGGGGTTGTCGAGGGTGCTGTAGATGCGGATCGTGCCCTCCGCCATCGAGTTGGCGTCGGACCAGCGGGCCAGGGCGCCAGGGTCGCCGTAGAGCTGGCGAATGCCGATCACGCTGGTGACCAGCTGGCCGGCGAGCAGGGCGGCGGTGATCCGGTCCCACCAGAGCGGGGCGGTAGCCAGCAGCTGGCGCATCAGGGCGTAGACGCCCAGGTAGCTCACCAGTTTCATCAGCCCCTTGAAGGCCGCCACGGGCACCGGCGAGAAGCCGGTGGCGAGGATGGCGACGGCGAGCACCCCGAGCAGCCAGAGGTGGATGGGGCCGAGGCCCTGGGCGGGGGTGCGCAGGGCCCAGAGGATCCAGAGCAGCCCGCAGGCGGCGATCAGCAGGCTGAGGCCGCCGCGGGTCACCAGGGGCAGGCCGGCCATCAGGGCGCAGAGCACCAGGCCCGCGAGGAGGGGCAGATGGCCCCCCAGGCGGCCCGGGGCGGCGCCCGCCAGCAGACCCTGCCAGCGCAGCAGCAGGGGCGTGGGGGCGGGGGCGTTCACGGTCAGGCGCCAGCGGTGTGGTGCGAATTATCCGCTGCCGTCATCAGCTGCTCCAGGGGCGGCAGGGGGGCGGCGCTGCGGCGGTAGAGCACCCGGTAGACGGGCAACCCCTGGGCCATCACGTGGCGTTCCCGCTCGGTGGGCACCGGCAACGGGTTGGCCGCCAGCCAGGGGAAGGGGCTGCCGGCGGGGCGCTCGAAGGCGCCGCTGGCCTCCACCAGGGCCACCTGGGGGTCGATCACCGCCGGCACGTCGCTCTGCAGGAACAGCTCGCCCCCTTCGGGCAGGGCGGCGGCGAGGGCGTGGAGCAGGGCGGGCTGGAGCACCCGCCGCTTGTGGTGTTTCTGCTTGAACCAGGGATCAGGGAATTGCAGGGTCACCAGCTGCAGGCGGCCCGGCGCCAGGTCGGCCAGCCAGGGCGGCAGGCTGACATTCACATTGGCGAAGAGGAAGTGGAGGTTCGTCAGGCCGGCGGCCTGGCGATCCGCTTCGGCCAAGTCCACCAGGGGCTGGCGGATCTCCAGGCCCAGGTGGTTGCGCCCGCTCTGGAGTTCGGCCATCGCCAGCAGGAACCGCCCGCGGGCCGCGCCGATGTCGAGGTGGAGCGGCAGGTGGGGGTTGGCGAACAGCTCGGCCGGCGGGGGCAGGGGGCGGGGGAGCTGGTGATAGCGGCTGAGGGGGTTGACGTGCTGACGCACCATCAGCGCACGGGCACCAGGAAACCCCAGCTGGCGGTGTAGCCGTGCAGGTGGGTGGTGCCCCCCAGCGGGCCGATTTCGCCGCCGCAGAACATGCCGCCGATCGGCAGGGCGGCGAAGGCCTCGCGGCAGATGGTCACGTCGCCGTCGGCGCTGCCGTAGAGGCCCTTGCCGCGGCCGAGGCAGGCGAAGAGCAGGGCGGCGAGGGGTTCGGGGTCGCTGGCGGCGCAGTCGGCCAGGAGCTGGCGGGATTCGGAGCGGGAGGCTTCCGCGTCCCGCAGCTGGAACTGCACCTTCTGGCCCACCCGCATCGCGTCGCCCACCGCCACGGCGCCGTTGCGGGGGTCGACGCCGATCAGGTTGCGCACCAGGAAGGGTGTGCGCTGGGTGCTGGAGCTGGAGAGGCTGAAGTCATCGCGGCCGACGCCGAGGAAGAGGGAATCGCGCACCTGGTCCCGTTCGGCGGGGGTGAGGTCGGAGAGGATGGCCTGCAGGGCGGCGACGGGGCTGCGGCGCTGGCCGTCGCGGCTCACCTCGATCACCACGTTGCGCTGGGCCTGCTCCACCTCGAACACCGGTCCAATCGGTCGGCAGCCCTGGGCGAGAACCGGTGTGACGCGCCAGGCGCCGCCGATCAGGCAGCCGACGGCGCCGCCGCGCACCTCCTCGTCGAAGAGCAGGGAGCCGTGGCGGGCGCTGTGGGGAGCGGCGATGCCTCCCACCTTCACGGCCCCCGGGTAGGCGTAGTCGAGGCCGCTGATCAGGTCGTTGATGCCGGCGGTGGTGGGGTCGATCAGCACCAGCAGGGAGGGGGCGTCGCCCGGTTCCCCGCCGCCCCCGGCGTCGCCAGCGCCATCGGTGGCGCCGAGCAGGGCGCGCCAGGGTTCGGCGGGGCCGTCCAGGTCGGGGAGGGCGGTGGTGTCGATGGCGAAGGCTTGGATCCTGGCGCCGGGCAGGCGCAGCAGGGTGACCCCCAGGGCGGGTTCCTCCTCCAGCTCCCGCGCCGCCCCTTCGTTGTCGGTGCCCACCACGCCGCCGCCGAGGCAGCCGAGCCAGTGGCTGGCCTGGATCTTCTGGCGCAGCAGGGGCAGGAGACGGGGCAGGTCGGTGGCGAAGCTGGCGGAGGCGAACACCAGGGCCAGGTCGGCGTTGCCGGCGCCCGCCAGCTGGCGGCTGAGGGTGTCCACAGCGCCCTGCAGGGAGGCATCGCGCGCCAGGGCGGTGCGGCACCAGGCGGAGGAATCGCGCCGCGCCATCCAGGGGAAGGAGGGGAGACCAGGCATGGGCGGACCCTATCGCCCTGGGTGCTGGCGGATAATGGCGCCTTTCCGTACCCCGCCGCTGTGCCGGACGCTCTTTACCGCTCCCTGGTCTGGCTGGACGTGCGTCTGGGGGTGCTGTTCGCCGTGGCGCTGCCCCTGGTGCTGCTGGGCTGGGCAACCTTGCGGCGGGAGACGGCGCTGCTGCGCTTGCTGGGGTTGTACTGGAAGGTGGCGAGCCTGCTGTTGATCGCCCTGCTGCTGCTCACCGACCGCCGGCCGATGGGCTTCCTGCTGCTGGTGGTGGCGCCGCTGCTGATCGTGGCGGTGCTGTGGTTCTGGGTGGATCTGAACGAGGAGCTGGCGGATCTGCCGCCCTGGCGGCCGCTGCCCTTGACGGTGCGGATCTGGCGCTGGAGCCTGACGTTCTTGAGCCTTCTCACCGCGGCGTTCGCCAGCACGGCCCTGGCCTGCATGGGGGGTGTGGCGCGGCTGCCGCTCTGCCCGGTGTGGCTGGAGGCGCCCCTGGGGCTGAACGGGGTCGTGGCGAGGGTGTTCACCTTTGTGTTCGGCGGCCAGTGGACGCCGGGGGTGGCGGCGTTCGTGGGCTACGCGGCGCTGGCGGGCTACGTGGTGGGGGTGGTGCAGTGGCTGCTGGTGCGGCTGCCGCGCCAGGGGCGGATCGCCGGGGAGTTTTGAGCGGTGGCGATGGAGGAGCGGCGGTGATGGAGGAGCGGAACGCGAGCATCGCCGAGCTGCTGCTGGCCCTGGAGAGCCTGAGCCGCTCGCGACCGGATCGGCTGCTGCGGCTGCGGGGCCAGGTGCCGGTCAATGGGATGGGCGATCCGGATGGCACGGGCCAGAGCCTGGAGCCGTTCGAATTGCTGATCTATCGGGGCTTCTCCAGCAGCACCACCCATCCCACCGCCTTCGATCCAGACCGGCCGGCCCTGCCGGAGGGTTCGCGGATCGAGAGCGCGGAATTGCTGGAGGGTCCGCTGGATCCGGCGGTGCAGCGGGTGCTGGCGGGGCCGGTGGTGGCCACGGAGTTCCTGCGGATCGAGAACTGGGGCTGAGGCCGCGGGCGGGCCGGCTTCAGCTGGAGGCGGAGGTGTAGAAGCGCAGGGCGAAGCGCCAGAAGGCGCGGCAGAAGAGCAGGAAGCCGGCCGCCACCGCCAGGGAGAGGGCCAGCCAGGTGCCGGTGGAGCGGCCGAGCAGCGCTTCGGCGGGCACGGTGGTGAGGAAGGTGATCGGCACCACGAGGGTGAAGAAGGTGCGCAGGCCGGGGGGGTAGGCGCTCACCGGATAGCGGCCGGCGGCGAGCACGGCGCGCAGCACTTCGGTGGCGTTCCAGGTTTTGACGAACCAGATGCTGGTGGCGGCGAGCAGAAACCAGAGGCTGTAGAGGATCAGCGCCGCGCAGAGGAGCATCAGCAGGCCGGCGGCGAGGGAGAGCGGGCCGGGGCGGGCGCCCGCCTGCCAGGCGGCCACCAGGGCAAGGGCCAGGCCGATCACCATCTCGGGCAGGCCCCAGGGGCTGAGGGTGCGGGTGGAGAGCCAGAACTGGGAGTCGATCGGCTTGAGCAGCACGAAATCGAGGGTGCCTTCGCGCACGTGGGCGACGATCGTGCTGAGGTTGGGCCGCAGCAGGGTGGTAGCCAGCCCATCGAGCAGGGTGTAAACGCCGAGCACCACCAGGGCCGCCTCCCAGCTCCAGCCCCCCAGCTGGCGGCCGGGGCCGTACACCAGGGAGAGCACAAAGAGGCTGCCGGCGAGGTTGCCGGCGGTGGCGAGCAGCTCGAAGAGCAGGTTGACGCGGTATTCGCTTTGGCTGGCCAGGGCGGTGCTCCAGAAGCGCCGCAGGGTGAGGGCATGGCGACGCCAGGCGGACGGGGTGGGGCTGTCCATCAGGCCCCCATCGCCGAATAGCGGCGCACACCGGCGCGCCAGAGCAGCATGCAGAGGGGCAGCAGCAGGGCGATCCAGGCCACCATCACCACCAGGCCGCGGCCGACGGCCAGGGGTTCACCGGCCAGCAGGGCGGCGGGGAAGCGCAGGATCCAGGGAAAGGGCGTCCATTCAGCCAGGCGCCGCAGCGCGGGCGGAAACATCTCCAGGGGGGCCACCAGGCCGGAGAGGAACACGAAGGGGATGTACACCAGCCGCTCGAGGGCGCTGGCCCGCTCGGTCCAGAAGCAGAGGCAGGCGATCGAGCTCTGGATCAGGAAGTTGATGGCGAAGGCGAGCAGGGTGGCCAGCACGCCGGCCGCGGCGCGGGCGGGGGAGGGCAACCAGAAGCTGCCGGGCTGCAGGGCGAAGAAGAGGGCCACGATCAGCACCACGAAGGGCAGGCGGGTGGCCTGCTCCGCCAGGTGGGCGGCCACGTGGCGCCAGAGGGGCGGCAGCGGTTGGAGCAGCTGGGCGGCGAGGCGCCCCTGCAGGGCGTCCTCCTCGAAGGAGAACACCACCCAGGCGATGGTGAACTGGCGCACCACGAACACGGCGAGGAAATAGCGGCCGAGCTGGCGGGGATCGAGGCCGCCGGCCGCGGCGGGATCGCTGCTGGCCAGCTCACTCCAGAGGCCGAGCATCACGAAGGGCAGCACGCCGGAGAGGGCCCAGAGGGCGATTTCGGCGCGGTATTCGAGCATGGAGGCGTATTGGCTGCTGAGCAGCACGCGGGCCAGGCGCCAAGAGGAGCGCTTCATGCCACCGACCCCCGGGTGAAGAGATCGCCGATCAGCTCTTCGATCGGCGGTTCGCTCACCTCCAGGTCGTCCACCTCCAGCTCGCCCAGCAGGCGGGCCACCACTTCGGTGAGCCGTTCCCGTTCGATCAGCAGCACGGCGGCGCGACCTTCGAGGGATTCGAGCTGGCCGTAGGGGCGCAGGGCTTCGGCTGGAAGCGGATCGCGCAGTTCGAGGCGCAGCTGGCGGCGTGGGGCGAGCCGTTCGGTGAGCTGGCGCAGGCTGCCGTCATGGAAGAGGCCGCCCTGGTGGATGAGCAGCACGCGGGGGCAGAGGGCGGTGATGTCGGCGAGGTAGTGGCTGGTGAGCAGCACGGTGGCGCCGGTGCGGCGGTTGTAGTCGGCCAGGAAGGAGCGCACGCGGGCCTGGGCGTTGACGTCGAGCCCGAGGGTGGGTTCATCGAGGAAGAGCACCGCCGGCCGGTGCAGCAGGGCCGCCAGAAGTTCGGCCTTCATGCGCTGGCCGAGGGAGAGCTTGCGCACGGGCCGGGTGAGCTCGGGCCCGAGTTCGAGCATTTCGGCGAGTTCGTCGATGCGGCGCTTGGCTTCCGCGTCGGCGATGCCGTAGATGGCGGCGTTGACGCGCAGGGAATCGAGGGGCGGCAGATCCCAAAGCAGCTGCTGCTTCTGCCCCATCACCAGGGTGATGCGCTGCAGAAACTCCGCCTGGCGCCGCTGGGGCAGGAAGCCGGCCACCTCGGCGCGGCCGGTGCTGGGGTGCAGCAGGCCGCTGAGCATCTTGAGGGTGGTGGTCTTGCCGGCGCCGTTGGGGCCAAGGAAGCCCACCATCTCGCCGGGCTCCACCGTGAAGCTCACCTGCTTGACGGCCTGCACATCCCGGCTGCGGCGCTTGAGCAGATGGCGAAGGGTGCCCGCCAGACCCGGCTGCTTGTCGGCGATGCGGAAGGTCTTGCCGAGCGCCTCGCAGCGGATGATCGCCATGGAGGCGACGGTAGCAAGGGGGGCTTGCCGGTTTCAGCCTTGGGTTTTGGTTCCGGCCCCGGTGAGAGCCGCCGCGAAGGCCGCGGCGCGGAAGGCTTCATCGTTCTGCAGGCTGCGGGCCATCGGGGTGAGCTGGAAGGTGGTGGATTCGTCCTGGCAAGCGAGCAGACCGCGCCGCACCAGGTCATAAAACAGGGCTTTCGACTCCTCCAGGTCCATGCCGAGGGATTCCGCCACCTCGCGGGGCGTGGCGCCGCCGTCTTCCACCAGCACCAGCACCTCGAGGTCGTCAAAACTCAGGGTGTGGGCAAAGGGTTGGTCCATGGGTGGTGGGTGCCCCAACCGGGCGGTGGCTGAGGGGTGCTCTCAGCATGGCGCCGCAGCCGCGGCTGGGAATGCTGAGCGGAAAGATCCGAGAGGATGGACATGGCCACACCTGACCCCCCCTCGGGGCCCCCGCCTGTTGGCGCCCGTCCGCCCGGTCTGATCCAGCGGTACCGGGAGGAGCTGCAGGCCCGCCACTACGCCCGCCGGACGGTGGAGACTTATGAGCAGTGGCTGCGACGGTTTCTGCGTTTTCATCGCCTGCGCCATCCGCGGGAGATGGGCAGTGCGGAGGTGAACGCTTTTCTCACC
>JBILEP010000041.1:0-11375 GCA_044352045.1 Cyanobium sp.
GATCTACAACCCGATCTACGCGGCGGTGTTTACCGCGGATTGGGTGCGCCACCAGCTGCAGGAGCTGCGCCCGCCGATCTATGGCGAGGCGATCCGCGCCTGGGAAGCGGCCCCGCCGCAGGAACGCCCCAGCCACCTGATCAGCGGCGCGGCGCTGCAGGAGGCCCTGGGCTGGGCAAAGGGCAAGCGCCTCAGCGATGGGGATCAGGAGTTTCTGGAGGCGAGCCGGGCGGCGGCGGAGGAAGCCACCAGGGCGGCGGAGCAAACGCGCCTGGCGGAGGAGCGGGCGCGGGTGGCGGAACTGGAAACCAGCCGGGCCCAGGAGCAGGCCCGCAACCGCCGCCGCATGGTGAGCGGGCTGAGTGCAGGCCTGGTGGCCTTGGGGGGGATCAGTGCGTATGCGTTGGTGCAGACGATAGATGCCCAATACCAACGTACTCTGGCAGAGGCTGCCGTTGTGGAAGCCAACAAACAGGGATTAAACGCTAATCAGAAGGCTAGCGAAGCTGAGCTAGCAAGAAAATTGGCGGATGATCAGAAGACCAAAGCGGATCAACAGAAAGCTATTGCAGAACAACAGAAATTCCAGGCGATATCTGCGCGGAATACTGCTCAAGCGGCACGCAATGCGGAGTCTCAACAGCGGCAGCAGGCCCAGGAGCAAGCGGCTCTAGCACGCAAGCAGACCCGGATTGCCAAGATTCAGACCTTTCGGGCTGAAAGTCAGAGGCGTCAGGCGGAGCTGATCGCCATGCTTGCTGCAGCCGTGAACAGCTTTGAGGAAACCCCCACTATTGAGTCCTTATCAAAAGGATTTATGGCCGGCAGGAATGCGCTTTCACTTCCCGTCATGGATGCGACCGCACGTATGGAGATCGTGACAAGCATGCAGAAGCTTGTGTATGGTAATTATGAGAGTCTTCAACTTGTTGGTCATATCGATCAAGTCCGAGATGCTGTTTTTGGTCCGGACCAGCTCGTGGCTTCAGCTGGCAGAGATCAGACAATACGCATCTGGAACTTGAAAGGCAATACATTGAAAGTTATTCCTGGGCATAGGGGGCAGGTGAACTCTGTTGATTTTAGTCCAGATGGAAAGAGACTTGTCTCAGCAGGTGCCGATCGATTGGTCAAGATATGGGGAGTAGATGGCCAACTCATCCAGACGCTGGCTGGGCATACCGGCGAGGTGTTTACAGCAAGATATAGCCATGATGGCAAGACTATCGCGACTGCAGGTGCTGATAAGTCCATTCGCTTATGGGATATGCGCGGGAAGCTTCTCAATATTCTGGATGGTCATAGCTATGCAGTGACCGCCCTTGCATTTGATCCTTCAAGCGACACTATCGCTTCGGCTAGCAATGACGGAACTGTCAAGCTGTGGGACAAAGATGGCACTCTAAAACAAACTCTCTCTGGCCACAATGGACGTGTTATTGGTGTAAGTTTTAGTCCTGATGGAGCATATCTTGCATCGTCTAGCGACGATGGCGTGATCAAGCTTTGGTCGTCCGCTGGCGATCTTTTACTCAGCTTTTCAGGAGGGTCGCAGGTGTCTGTTGGTATGGTCAAGCTGACACCTGCTAAGCAGCGTGGCTTTGGTGGAAGAGGATATGCGTACCATTTGCTCACTGCCAGTGCTGATAATAATCTTCGCCTGTGGAAGATTTATTCGTCAGACAATGGGCTCTCTAGTCCCCAGCTTATGGCGACACTCCGTGGACATGGTGCAACGGTAACTGGTGTTCGACTGGCCCGTGATGGGATATTGCAATTATCGTCAAGTAGTGATGGAACTATCCGTTTGTGGAAGAGTCCGCTGCAAGCTCTGAGTGCATATCCTGATGACTCGCCCCCAAAGAATAAACTGAATCGTGTCAAGACGACAATTGCTATCGGCAGCCCCGACTATAAGTCGCTTCAAGTGCTTGACGCGAATGAAAGAGTACTTTATACTCTTAGGGGGCACGCAAAAGCTGTCAAAGTGGCCGCATTTCTTGCTGGAGTGCGCCGAGTTGTGAGCGGATCTGCGGATAATACCCTTAGAATCTGGGACTTGGTTGATAAGGGGAGGCCTTTATATGTGATGAAAACCGCCGGTCGTGTTAGTCAGCTTGCTGTGAGTGATAATGGACTAATCATTGCATCGGCTGGCTCTGACAATAAGATTCTTCTTTGGAGTCAGGATGGAAGACTGCTCAACAAGCTTTTGTTGCCCTCTCCAGGGGTGTCTAGGCTCAAATTTGCCCCAGATGGCAAAAAGCTTTTTGCCGAGTTAAGCAATGGTTCCGTGCTCCTATGGAGCTTTGACCTTGCGGAGCTTCTCCGGCAAGGTTGCTCATTCTTGCAACACCGGGAGTCCATTCCCATTGCCGCATGTAGTTAGCAAGCATACATATTATCAGCAACTTGTTTGCCACTGCTCATTGACGAAGTCATCTTTATGGCGAAATAAAATAAGCCCAGATATTCTGTGGATTGACTTTGGATTCTGGCGATATTGAATTTATGAAGTCCTGGATGGGGTATAGCATGTTGCGCCCGTCTAGCTCGAGCCATTTGGTCATGACATTTCCATAGGAGTCGTTGACCAGGACGTGGGTCGGCGTATAGCCAACGATCGTTACTACGTGGCCGCTTTTTGTCCCAAACAACCCAATGACGACAACCGGCATTCCGCTTCTGAGAGATTCGATGACTTCGCACCATGTTGCCCCCGTGGCGAATCTTATTTGAATCCTATACGATTCCTTGATGGCTTCGATTATGGCATTTGATGAGGTTATGTCTCCATACTTGCTAACTTTGGTAATGACTTCATCGGGCAGGCTCAAGTCCGAGCTTGCGGGCTGGATCCCGTAAAAAGCCAATACAGAGGCAATGGCGGTAACCTGGCTTGATCTGGATGGTTGAAGGGAGTTGTCTCGTTGATCAAAATAGGGGACATCAAGCAGTACGTGACTTGGTGCTGCCGAAGGCAGCGGGCATTGAATCGCTTGTTTTGGAGTTGCAAGTGCGGCTCCTTGGAGGTGGGAACTGCCAAGGAATAGAAGGAGGCAGACTCCTAATGCCCTGATCATCTGTTCTGGGAGTGGTGTGGTCTCAAAGGGTTCTATCTTAGTGCGCTTATTGCAATGGGCTGGCCCCCTGCCCCCTCACCCCGCCTCCACCGGCTCCCAGTGCAGGGGGCCGAAGGTGGCGATCACGGCGCGGAGGGAATCGAGCTCCGAGCCGCTGCGGCCGCTGAAACCCAGCAGCACCTGATTGGCGGCTGGCTGCCAGTCCAATTCCTTGTTGCCGGCCTCGCCGCCGCCGCCGAGCTCCTGCCCGTCGCTGCTGTTGAGCGTCAGCCGGTCCACCCGTCCGTTGGGTACGCCCGTTTTGGCACGGATCCGGTGGATGGTCTCCCCCCGCGCCAGCTCCATCTCGCCTTTGTTGCGGCCGCCGCCGTCGTTGCCATGGCTCTCGTGGATCCATTCATCGGTGGCGCCGGCAGGTTCCTGTTGGTAGTGCAGGCGAATTTCATCGATCCGTCCGCCTGACCTGAGCCCCACCTGCGCCAGTCGCCGCCGCCGCCGGATCGCATTTTCCCGGTCCAAATAACGAAACGGTTCACCACCGCCCCCTCCCATCACCTCGCCATCGCTGAGCTCCACCTGCAGATTGGGACTGCCGGTTGCCAGTGCCGTCAGCGTCGGTTTCTGCAGCGGGGTGGATGGTGAGGCCTGATACTGGCTGCACAGGGCTTCGATCGCTTCGATGTCGGCCTTCACAAGCGAACGATTGACGGCCAGGCTGGGATCAGCGGCTAAGCCGTAGATCTCGTAAGTGTCGTTGATCCAGGTGCATTGATTGATGATTTCCAACAGCTTCTGTCGCTCGCCGAGCAGACCGATGGACACCCCATCGCCACACAACAGCTTCCGGTTCTCTGCCACGGGCGTCAACGCATCACGCAGCGCGGCCAGCTGCTCATAGCCCGAGCTCTGAAACGAGAGGATTTCTGGTTTGTCCAACACAATGCTGCCAAAATTGCGGGCAAACTCCTCGATCTGATCTTCATTCAGTGCCGGCGGATTGGCTAGTCCAGCGATCGACACGCGAAAGCGTGCATTCACCTTCGTTTCGCTGGCCACCTCCTGCAGGCGTCGTGAAAAGGATGGGCCCAGGTTCACCCCTCCCGCCGCCACCAGCAGATCGAGGCGTTCGCCCACCTCCTTCGCCTGCTGTTGCGATTGGGCATACAGGGTGTAGACCCCCTGCAGTGAGCCGCCCACCTCGACAGCGCGCACCCAACTGTCACCATATTCGCCCACGAACGCATCCAACTCGGTGCTGCCCGTGGGCACCGCCGCGCTGCTGTTCCATTCCGCTTTGGGGATCCCATAGGCGGCCAGGACCCGCCGGGCCTGCACCACCAGCGACACACTGCAGGAGGTTGTTTTCAACGACTCCATCAAGGTGCGCTGCACCTTCAGCAGTGGAATCGGCAGCATCGCCAACGCGCCGGAGAGGCCCATGCCCCCTTGCAGCGCCTGCGTCAGCTCGGCGTTGCTGCGGCAGACCTCACTGCTCCACGCAAAAGGTGTGCCCTGACTCAGGGGTTCCATTTCTCCACGCAACGCCACGCCGAGCCAAGGGATGGCACCATCCGACTCGTGCAGGTGTTTGCCAACCGAGCAACAGCCGTGCAGCAATGTCTGACGCGCCAGTTCAGCGGCGATATCCATGGCAGGGTACTGGCGCAGGGCGCCAAGAGTGCTTCCTTCCAGTTTGGGGATGGTGACCAATCGCAGGCTGTCACCGTGGATAATTTGTTACTGATGTGCGCCCGGTTGGACGCGGTTCTCCGGCTGGGTTTCAACTCTGGAGACCCTGCCACAGGTCCATGCCAACACGGTCAAGGGTTTGTTCTTATGCGTTACTGATCCTGTCGCTGCTCGCGATCGCGTGCTTCATCACCCCCTCAGGCTGGTGATGGGCAGGCCCCCGCCGCAGCGCCGGACCCCTCGCCCCGCAGCGTGCCCCAGATTCCCCGAGAGGCCATCATTCGCTGCCAGGACAGTGAGTCGCAGGATGGGCTGCGAATCCTCTGGATTGATGGTGTTCGCAGCTCGTTTCGGTGGCCCCTGGCGCCGAGAACGGATGCGGGCGTGAGAGCGGTGAGAGAAGAAATCACAACAAACTGTGGTCTGCGCTTGTCGCTGTCCTGCCCCGAGCGACCCGCCATCCCTCACGGTGTTTCGGCATTGTGTCCCTCCACGCATTGGTAGAGTCTCTCAAACTCTTCTTTGGCAATGGCGTAACAGTCCAGCGCCTCCCCATCATTCCAGATGATGTAATCGCCCTGCCGGTAGTTGGTCTTCCCTTCCTGGGTGCGGATCGCCCCGTCAGACGCCGCTGGAGCCGCCAGCACAGGCGCCACTTTGACGTAGCTGCCGGGCCCGGTTTGCCGATAGGTGCGGGCGAAGGTGTCGGCGTCTACGGTATGCACTTTCCCCTCCCTCTCCACCAGCCAGTCGCCAGGCTTCCCGTTCTGGAGGCTGCCCCAGCGGCGATAGGTGAAGGTGTCGAAGTCGAGGGCCATGCGAATGGCGGTCACCGCTGTTCCCTCGCGCCTGACATAGGCCCTGCGCTCAGCGGCCAGTTGTGGTGGCTGCTCCGGAGGCGCCAGATCAAACGTGGCGGGAAAGTGTTCGGGGCGCACCTTGGCTTGCGCCGCTGTGTAGCCAAGTTTGAGCAGCAGCTCCTTCGGCTCGGGATTGTCCATCTTCTGCATCGCCTTTAGGTTGCCTTCGCTCAGGTTGACCGCCTGCAAAAAAGCCTCATCGTTTTCCCCATCCCGGGGGGAAGGATCGTGGTAGAGCTTCACGTCGTAGCGCACATAACTGTAACGGGGCTGCTCCGCCAGCTCGTTCGGGCTCAAGCTGCACAGCTCCGGGTCGATGTCGCGGGGCTGATGCAGGCAGTGCCCCATCCCCTGCATCAGGCTTTCCACCACCGCTCCACAGTCATCCATCAGGCTTTGCAGGGCGGTGATTCCCTGCGTCAGCGAGGCCCAGCCGGCCTTGCGGCTCACAGGGGTCCGGCCGGTGCCCACGGAGACGATCAGCATCCGGTCTTTGCCGGTGTGCCAGCGCAGGCCGTAGCCGCGCAACGTGGCCAGCCAGTACGCCTGCAGGGTGGGGTTGTTGTGGGGGCTCACGCCCCCATCCATGAACTCTCCTACCAGGCCCTTCTGATCGCTGCCACCCGGAGCCGCAATCGTGATCCGCTCCGGCTGGAAGAACGTGGGGGCAGCCGTGGACGCGCGCACCACCTGCCACAGTTTGTACTCACGATTGGCGATCGTGCGTTGACCTGGCCTGGTGTTGTAGTAGCGACCCTTGGGGTTATTGCTGATCGGCCAGGGACTGCCGGAGTCAATGCGTTTGCACATCACCAGCAGGCCAGTGTGGAGCTTCTGCTGATCGCCGATGCTGCATTCTGGCCCCAGCCGTTCGCGGAGAAAGTTGGCCAGATCCTCGGGCCTGTAGCGGGGGCGTAGGGCGCCAATGCGCGGATCCCACCAGCGACGGCGAAACACTTTGCTCGCTAATTCTTTGTAGAGCGTGATGATCTCAGAGACACTGTTTCCCTGGGCGAGCAGGGCGGCAATGATCGAGCCGGTGGATGTACCGGCGATCAAATCGAAGTAGTGGCAGAGTCGGAAATCACGATCATCACCATGGCGTGCTCGCAGCAGGGTTTCCACCTCGAGCAGGAAGCCCAGGCTCAGAATTCCCCGAATCCCACCCCCATCCAGGCAGAGGATGCGCTTTGTGCTGCCTGGAGTCAGGTGCTCCTCCAGGGTGGGGTATTGGGCGACCATGTCGGTTGTGCTGCCAAGACGTGTCCCCCATTGTGGCCAGAGACGCTTTGCCTGTCAGCCATGCCTATTCCCTGCTGGCCAGCACCGTTCGCCCACCGGCGGCTGTCTCAGCTGCGAGGCGCGACGCGGTCTGCCCCGAGCAGGCATAATGTAGGCGCTTGGAAAGAATCTTCATGAAGGAAATCAATCCGCTCACGCTGCTGCTGCGCACCCTCGCTCGCCTTGCTGCGGTTTCCGGTGTGGTCGCTCTGCTGCTATGGATCACCTGGGTGATGCTCGATGTGAAAAACATGCAATCGGGCTTCACCCTGCCTTGAAGCTCCGTGCGGCTGTGAGCGGCATCACAGTCTGACGTGATCGGAGTCAAGGCCGCCGGCCGGAATCGGGGAAAGCATGAGGGGAAAGCTGCTCGTTCGCCAAGGCTTTTGATGATTGCTGGTCTAACGCCGATGTTCTTTTCTGCAGCCCCAATCCCTCAGATCCCAGTGATGCCAGGGCCGGCAAGGACACCGTTTGCAGCGGTTCCATCAGCGCCCTGACGGCCATCCACTGCATCCTTTGAAGCTGGTCCTCTGCCATGTTCCCCATCCTTCCCCTTGTGCTCTGGTCCAGCTCGCCACCGTCACTGCCGCCACCGTCACCGCCGCCACCGCTGCCGCTGGTGGCCCAGTCGGATCGCGGCTCCCTGGAGCGCAGCCGCCGTTTTCCGCTGCGCCGCGAGGGGGGCGGCACCCGCGGCGCCTGCGCCTCCCGCTTGGTGGCCCATCTGGTGCCGCTGGATGGTCGTTTCGACCCGGGAGCGCGCCCGATCCTCGGGGTGATTGAGGGGGAGAGCCCGGAGCCGGCGCCGTTGCTGCTGCGCTGGTCGGGTGGCGAGCGGATCGAGCCCGCGCGCCCCGGCGCCTCGCTGCGGCTGCTGCTCCTCAGCGCGCCGGTCGGTTCCGGCCTGTGGGAGAGCTTCCCGGCCTGTGAGGGCAGTGCCGAGCCCCTGGCCCCACCGGCCCGCAGCCTGCTGGGGCCCACCCCTGGAGCCGCCGCCAGCCCGGAGCGCGACGCCCGGGACGCCCTGCGGCGCCTCTGGAGCCGCTGTGGGGAGCGCATCGCCACCGCCGAGCTGCTGGCCGCCTGGGACTATCCACACCTGGCGGATCGTCTGCCGCCTGTGCTCCCGGTGGTGTGCGCCTCCCATGCCGCCGCGTCGGCACGGAGCTTGTGAGCGAGATCACAGCCGCCGTTGCGGCTGGTCAACGGCTGGAGGGGCCACCGCTGAAAGCCTGAGCGCAGCGACCCTGCCCTGCCATGGCCATCCTCCGCGGCACCAGCCTCCCCAATTTCTTTTTCAGCACCCTCGATCGCATCGACCGCATCGACGGGGCCGGCGACAACGACACCGTCAGCTACAACTCCCCCAATGCCGCCAACGGTTCTGTCATCATCTACCTCTCGCTCTCCGTCCCCCAGGACACGGGCGGATCGGGCATCGATGAGCTGATCTCGATCGAGAACATCATCGGCAGCTCCTTCGCCGACAAGATCGTTGGCAACGCGGGCGCGAATGTGATCGACGGCGGCAGCGGTTCCGCCGCCGATTTCCTCGATGGCGCTGGCGGCATCGACACCGTTTCCTACGCGAGCGCCGGCGCCGGCGTGACGGTGTCGCTGGCCCTCAGAGGAGCTCAGAACACCCGCGGGGCCGGCACCGACACGCTGCTCAATTTCGAGAACCTGAGCGGCAGCAAGTTCGCCGACATCCTCAGCGGCAACGCCGGCAGCAACCTGATCAGCGGCGGCGACGGCGACGATGTCATCACAGCCAGCGGCAACGACGACAAGCTTGACGGCGGCAACGGCGTCGACACCGCCGACTACAGCGCCCTGGCCGGCCCGGTGCGGCTCGACGCCACCGGCAGCGTCAACAAGGGGGCCATGGGCAGCGATGTGCTGATCGCCATCGAGCGGATCGTCGGCAGCAGCGGTCGGGGCGACAGCGTCGACCTCAGCCGCGCTGCGGCACCCGCCACGGGCACCGTCATCAACCTGACGACCGGCACGGTGACCATCAGCGGCGGGGCACCCCTGCCGCGCAGCTTCTCGATCAGCCAGTTCGAGGACGCGATCGGCAGCGGCTTCGATGACGTGATCACCGGCAACGGGGCGAGCAACTCCCTGCGCGGCGAGGGGGGCAACGACCAGTTGGTCGGCTCGGGCGGCGACGACCGACTCGACGGCGGAGCCGGCAGCGACACCGCCGATTACAACGCCCTGGGCACCACCGTGGTGCTGGGTGCCTTCGGCACGCTCAGCAAGGGCGCCCGCGGCACCGACACCCTGGTGGGCATCGAGCGGATCATCGGCAGCAGCCGTCTCGGCGACCGGGTTGATCTCAGCGGCGCCGTGGCGCCGGCCACCAGCACCTTCACCGACCTGGCCGCCGGCGTGGTGACCATCAGCGGCAGCGGCGCTCCCCTGCCCCTCAGCTTTTCGATCAGCCAGTTCGAGAACGTCACCGGCAGCGGCTTCGCCGACACCATCAACGGCGATGCCGGGGCCAACACCCTCAGCGGCCTCGACGGCGACGACACGATCTTCGGGGGCCTCAGCAACGACGTGCTCATCGGCGGGGAGGGCGTCGACACGTTCGTCTACCGGGCGGTGGGCGAGTCAGGCCCGGCCCTGAGCGACACAATCACCGACTTTCAGGCCGCCCTGCCGGAGAAGCTCGATCTGGGAGCGATCGACGCCAACACCGCCATCGACGGCAATCAGGCCTTCACCTGGTTGGGGGCGATCGCCAGCCCGACGGCGGCGATCGGCCAGGGCCAGCTGGCCTTTTTCTACGACGCGGCCCTCAACCGCTCGTTTGTGCTGGGCAACACCAACAGCGGCGCCGGGGTTGCCGATTTCCGCGTGCAGCTCGATCTTGTCAGCTCCCTGAGCGCCGACAATTTCGTGCTCTGATCTGCCCGATGGCTGACCCCCTCCCGGCGGGCCAGGAGTGCCCCTGGCCGCGTCCCTCCCCCGCCGACCCCGACCTGTTCCTTCTGGAGGGGGAGGTGGCCCTGATCGCCGAGGAGCTCGGCGAGGGTGGCGAGATCCTGAGCCGCCGCACCCTCGCCACCTGGGTGGCGCCGGCGCGGCTGCCGGCCCCGGACGGGCCCCGGGCCCGCCGGCGCTTCCGGCTCAAGGTGGTGCGCGCGTCCGAGCTGTGGAGCCCATCCGCCGGCATGGAACCCCCCGCCGAACTCGCCGCCCTGCCCGCCGCAGTGCCCCCGACGGATCCCGCGATTCCCATTGCCGCAATGGACAGGGCGGCAATGGGAATCGCGGCTGCGGATTCCGAGCCGGTTCTGGTGAACTGGCTGGCGGCGCGCTGCGGCACCACGGCCCGAGCCGTGCGGGAGCCGCCGGCCGATCCTCACGCCCGGCTGCGGGCCCTGCTGGAGGCGGCGGATCTGATCGTGCGGCCGGTGCGGCTGGAGCCCGGCGACCTGCGGCGCGACTGCGGCGATCTGGTGCTGCTCGGCGCGGACGGACCGCTGCTGCTGCTTTCCCAGCGCCGCGGCTACGTCCTGCGCGATCCCCGCCAGCCCCGCCGCTCCCCCCGCCCGCTGCGCCCCGCCGCGATCGCCCGCTGGACCTTCCCCCTGCCGGCCCTGAGCGTGCAGCCCGCCCTGCCGCGCCAGGCCCGCTCCGCCCGGGATCTGGTGCGCTTCAGCTATGGCCCCGCCAGCCATCCGGCGGCGGTGCTGATCGCCGCCACCGCCCTCGGCCTGGGGATCGGCTTCCTGCTGGCGGTGGGCCGGGAGGTGGGCGCCGCCCGCTGGATCGCCGGCCTCGGCGGGGTGGGGGCGCTGTTCGGTCTGGGTCTGGCCCTGGTGAGTGATCGGCTGCGGCCGGCCCTGATCACCGCCCTGCTCAGCACCCTTCTGGGCCTGCTGCTGCCCACGGTCAACACCCTGCTCACCAACGTGGCCCTGCCGGAGAAGGACACGGCCCTGATGGTGCAGATGGGGGCGCTGCTGCTGGTGGCCGCCGTGGCGGATGTGGCCCTGCGCTGGACCGAGTCCCGCACCCTGGTGACCGTGCAGCAGCGGGGCGGGCAGCGGCTGCAGCTGGCCGCCCTGCAGCGGCTGCTGAGCCTGCCCACCGGCTTCTTCCGCCGCTACCGGGTGGGGGATCTGAGCCTGCGCTTCGGCGCCCTTGCGGAGCTGCAGGAGCAGCTCCAGTCGCTGCTCAGCGGCGGGGCGCTGCAGGCCCTGCTCAGCGGCGTGTTCCTGCTGTTCATGCTGCGGATCAGCGTGCCGCTCACCGCCCTGGCCCTGCTGCTGGCGGCGGTGCTGGTGGGGAGCACCGTCTGGATCGGGCGGGGGGCGATGCGGCTGGAGCGGCGCCGGGAGGAGCAGGAGGGGGAGGCGAACAGCCGCAACCTGGAGCTGATCGGCAATGTGGCCAAGCTGCGCCTCGCCGGGGTGGAGGAGGCCGCCGCCCGCCATTGGTGGGG
>JBILEP010000042.1:0-11349 GCA_044352045.1 Cyanobium sp.
GGCGACGGCGCGGCTGCGGCGGCAGTTCCGCCTGGCCAGCCTGGAGGGTCTGGGCCTGGGGGAGGCGCCCCTGGCGCTGCGGGCCGCCGGCGGGCTGCTCGCCTATCTGGAAACCACCCAGCCGGCCCCCGACGGGGTGGCCGATGCGGCCGGGGCGGCGGCGATCCCGCTGGAGCTTCCCCGCCTCTGGCACGCCGGCGACCAGCTGGTGCTCGACGCCCAGACCCGGCGCAACCTCGAGCTCACCCGCACCCAGCTGGGCGGGGCCCTGCACGGCTCGCTGCTCTGGGCGATCGATCGCACCGCCACCGCCATGGGTGGCCGCTGCCTGCGGCGCTGGATCGAGGCGCCCCTCGTGGATCGGGCCGCGATCCTCGAGCGCCAGGAGGGGGTCAGTGAGCTGGTGGAGCGGCGGCCCCTGCGCCTGGCCCTGCGGCGGCTGCTGCGGCCGATGGGCGATCTCGAGCGGCTGGCGGGGCGGGCCGGCGCCGGCAGCGCCTCCGCCCGCGACCTGGTGGCCCTGGCCGACGGGCTGGAGCGGCTGCCCCGGCTGGCGGGCCTGCTGGGCGACGCCACCAGCCCGCCCCTGCGGGCCCTGAGCCGCCCCTGGCCGGAGCTGGTGGCCCTGGCGGCCCGGGTGCGCCACGTGCTGGTGGAGGCCCCGCCGCTGTCGCTCACGGAAGGGGGGCTGCTGCACGACGGCGTCGACCCGGTGCTCGATGGCCTGCGCAACCGCCTCGACGACGAGGAGGCCTGGCTGGCCCGGCAGGAAGCGCAGGAGCGGCAGGCCAGCGGCAACCCCAACCTGCGGCTGCAGTACCACCGCAGCTTCGGCTACTTCCTGGCGGTCAGCCGCGCCCGAGCCGCCCGCGTGCCCGACCACTGGATCCGCCGCCAGACCCTGGCCAACGAGGAGCGCTTCGTCACGCCGGAGCTCAAGAGCCGGGAGGGCCGCATCCTGCAGCTGCGGGCCCGCAGCTGCCAGCGGGAGTACGAGCTGTTCAGCAGCCTGCGGCAGGAGGTGGGCGAACAGGCGGCCGCCGTGCGCGCCGCCGCCCGGCTGGTGGCCGATCTCGACGCCCTGGCCTCCCTGGCGGAGGTGGCCGCCACCGGCGGCTGGTGCCGTCCGGAGTTGAGCGACGGGCGCGAGCTGGTGATCGAGGCGGGCCGCCATCCGGTGGTGGAGCAGCTGCTGGTGGAGGAGCCCTTCACCGCCAACGACCTCAGCCTGGCGGCCCCCGGGGCGCCCGACCTGCTGGTGCTCACCGGGCCGAACGCCAGCGGCAAGAGCTGCTACCTGCGCCAGACCGGGCTGCTGCAGGTGCTGGCCCAGATCGGCGGCTGGGTGCCGGCCCGCTCCGCCCGGCTGGGCATCGCCGATCGCCTCTTCACCCGCGTCGGCGCCGTCGACGACCTGGCCAGCGGCCAGTCGACCTTCATGGTGGAGATGGCCGAAACCGCCAACATCCTTCACCACGCCACACCCCGTTCACTGGTGCTGCTCGACGAGATCGGCCGCGGCACCGCCACCTTCGACGGCCTCTCGATCGCCTGGGCGGTGGCCGAACACCTGGCCGACCGGCAGGGCGGCGGCATCGGCGCCCGCACCATCTTCGCCACCCACTACCACGAGCTCAACGAACTGGCGGAGCTGCTCCCCAATGTGGGCAACGCCCAGGTGCTGGTGGAGGAGACCGGCGACGACCTGGTGTTCCTGCATCGGGTGGTGCGTGGCGGGGCCAGCCGCAGCTACGGCATCGAGGCGGCCCGGCTGGCGGGGGTGCCGGCCACCGTGGTGCGGCGGGCCCGCCAGATGCTCGACCGGATCGAGGCCAACAGCCATGTGGCGGTGGGGTTGGGGCCACGCCGGGAGGAGACCATCCCCGCCGCGGCCTGATCACCCCACCTGGTGCTCCAGCCAGGCCCGCCGCAGCAGGGCGTTGACCGCCGCGGCCACCAGGCCGGCCCCACCGCGACTTCCCTCCAGGCGGATCTGGGGCAGCCCGCTGGCCGCCAGGCGGCGCTTGCTCTCCGCCACGCCCACGAAGCCCACCGGCATGCCGATCACCAGGGCCGGTGGCGGCTCGCCCTGGGCCCAGCGATCGAGCAGGCACTCCAGGGCCGTGGGGGCGCTGCCCACCAGCACCACGGCACCCGGGTGGGCCGCCAGCGCCCGGGCCATGCCCGCCGCCGTGCGGGTGGAGCCCACCGGCGCCGCGGCGGGGGCCCAGGCCAGCACGCTGTGGACGGGATTGGCGAAGGTGCGGCCCGCCATCGGCGCCACGGCGGCGGCCGCCATGGCGGTGTCGGTGAGGATCACGGCGCCGGCGGCCAGGGCCCCCAGCCCGGTGACGCAGGCCCCGGGGGAGAAGCGCAGGTCGGGGGCGATCGCCGGGTCGCCGCAGCTGTGCACCAGGCGCTCGAGCACGTCGCGCTCCGCCGCCGGCAGGTTGGTGTCCCCCAGCAGCGCCCGGATGCGCCGCAGGCTCTCCAAGAAGATCGGGTGATCGGCGAAGGGCTCGGGCGCCGGAGCGTCGGAGGGCACGGCGGTGGGGGGGACGGCGGTGGGCGGGGACAACGAGGCTAGGGCGGACCCTGGCTACAGTCGCCTCCCGCCGCCGGCGCGATGCCGATCCACCTCTTCTGGGGCGACGACGAAGCGGCCCGCAACCGCGCCGTGGAGGCCTTGGTGGCCGAGCGGATCGATCCGGCCTGGGCGGCGATCAACCTCAGCCGGCTTGATGGCAACGACCCGGCCCAGGCCGGCCAAGCCCTGGAGGAGGCGCGCACCCCGCCCTTCGCCAGCGGCTGCCGGGTGGTGGTGCTGCAACGCAGCCCCTTCTGCGCCACCTGCCCGAGCGACCTGGCCGCCCGCCTGGAGGACTCCCTGGCGCTGATCCCGGAGAACTGCCACCTGGTGCTGGTCAGCCCGGGCAAACCGGACGCCCGGCTGCGCACCACCAAGGCCGTGCGCAAGCTGGCGGAGGAGCGGGGCTTTGAGCTGCCGGCCGTCTGGGACGGCGCCGGCCAGTTGGAGCTGGTGGCGCTCACCGCCCGGGAGCTCGGCCTGCGCCTGGAGCCGGCCGCGGCGGAGGCCCTGGCGGAGGCGATCGGCAGCGATAGCGCCCGGCTGGCCAGCGAGCTGGAGAAACTGGCCCTGCACGCCGGCGAGGGGCCGATCACCGCGTCGGCGGTGGAGGCCCTGGTGGGCGGGCGGACCACCAACAGCCTGGCGGTGGGCGACGCATTGCTCTCGGGCCGGGTGGCCGAGGCGATCGCCCGGGTGGACGCCCTGCTGGCCGCCAACGAGCCGGCCCTGCGCATCGTCGCCACCCTCAGCGGCCAGATCCGCGGCTGGTTGTGGGTGTGTCTGCTGGAACGGGGCGGCGAGCAGGACGTGGCCGTGATCGCCAAGGCGGCCGGGATCGGCAACCCGCGCCGGGTGTTCGTGCTGCGCAAGCAGATCCGCGGCCGCGGCCCGGACCAGCTTCTGGGCCTGCTGCGACGGGTGCTGGAGGTGGAGGCGGCCCTCAAGCGGGGCAGCGACCCGGGCGCCGCCTTCCGCGACGGCTTCCTGCCTGGCGCCGTCTGAGGGACACCGGCGGCGGCCGGAGCGGGGCGACCTCGATAATCGGGGTCGTGCCGCAAGACACCGGGGATGGCCCTGCTGGTTCAGAAATACGGGGGCACCTCCGTCGCCGACGTGGCGCACATTCAGGCGGTGGCCCGCCGCATCGCCAGCTGCCGCGAGCAGGGCCACGATCTGGTGATCGTGGTCTCGGCGATGGGCCACACCACCGACGAGCTCACCGCCCTGGCGCGGGCGATCACCACCCGGCCGCCCCGGCGGGAGATGGACATGCTCCTGGCCACAGGCGAGCAGGTGTCGATCGCCCTGCTGTCGATGGCCCTGCACGCCCTGGGGGTGCCGGCGGTCTCGATGACTGGCACCCAGGCGGGGATCGTCACCGAATCGGCTTACGGCCGGGCCCGCATCCTCGAGGTGCGCACCGAACGCGTCCAGCGGTTGCTGGAGGAGGGCCAGGTGGTGGTGGTGGCGGGCTTCCAGGGCACCAGCAGCGGCACCGCCGGAACCCCGGAGATCACCACCCTCGGCCGGGGGGGCTCCGACACCTCAGCGGTGGCCCTGGCGGCGGCCCTGGGCGCCGACGCCTGCGAGATCTACACGGATGTGCCCGGCGTGCTCACCACCGACCCGCGCAAGGTGCCCAACGCCCAGCTGATGGCCACGGTGAGCTGCGACGAGATGCTCGAGCTGGCCAGCCTCGGGGCCGCCGTGCTGCACCCGCGGGCGGTGGAGATCGCCCGCAACTATGGCGTGCCGCTGGTGGTGCGCTCCACCTTTAGCGACGAGCCCGGCACCCGGCTCACCAGCGGCGCGCCCCGGCCGATCGGCAGCGAAGGGATGGAGTTGGGGCGGCCGGTGGACGGCGCCGAACTGGAGCTGCATCAGGCGGTGCTGGCCCTGGCCCATGTGCCCGACCGGCCGGGCATCGCCGCGCTGCTGTTCGAGGCCCTCGGCGCGGGCGGGCTGAACATCGATGTGATCGTGCAGGCCAGCCATGAGGGCGGCAGCAACGACATCGCCTTCACCGTGGCCGAAGCCGACCTGGACTCCGCGCGCCAGATCTGCGGCGAATTGCTGCGCTCCCTGGGGGCCGAGGGAGCGGTCCTGAGCGCCGAGGCCGACATGGCCAAGATCAGCATCGCCGGCGCCGGCATCATGGGCCGTCCGGGGGTGGCCGCCCGCCTGTTCGACACCCTGGCCCGTCTCGGCATCAACCTGCGCCTGATCGCCACCAGCGAAGTGAAGGTGAGCTGCGTGGTGGAGGGCGGGCAGGGCGCCAAGGCCCTGCGGGCCGCCGCCACGGCCTTCGAACTGGGGGAGCAGCAGCTGCTTCGCAACCCGCCGCCCTGCCACCTGGACGCACCGGCGGTTCGGGGGGTCGCCCTCGACCGGGAGCAGGCCCAGGTGGTGGTGCGGCGCCTGCCCGACCGGCCCGGCGCCGCGGCCGCGGTCTGCCGGGCCCTGGCCGACGCCGCCATCAGCCTCGATGCGATCGTGCAGTCGGAGCGCACCCACCCCGGGGCCGAGGGGATGACGCGCGACATGAGCTTCATCCTCAAGCGGGACGACTTCGCCGCCGCCGAGCAGGCCCTCCTGCCGGTGCTGCGGCAGTGGGGTGGCGCCCGCCTGGAGGCCGGCCCGGCCATCGCCCGGGTGAGCGCCGTCGGAGCGGGCATGGCGTGCCAGGCGGGCACGGCCGCGCGGATGTTCCGCGCCCTGGCGGACGCCGGCGTCAACATCGAGATGATCGCCACCAGCGAGATCCGCACCAGCTGCGTGGTGGCCGAAGCCGATGGGGTGCGGGCCCTTCAGGCGGTGCACGCCGCCTTCGCCCTGGGCGGTGCCCACCAGCACCGGGTGGAGGGCACGGAGGCTCCGCTCACGCCTTCCCCACCAGCTTCTGGCGCAGCCCCTTGATGCGATCGCGCAGGTTGGCGGCCTCCTCGAATTCCAGGTTCTTCGCCGCCGCCTTCATGCGCTCCTCCAGCTGGGTGATCAGCTCCGGCAGGGCGTCGAGGGGAATCGCCTCCTGAGGGAGTGGCTCAGCCGCCTCCTCGAGCGGCTCCTCGCCGATCCGGCGCGACACCTCCAGGAACGCCAGGATTGCGTTGCCCGCCCGCTTGCCGGCGGGGGTGGGGGTGATGCCGTGCTCCTCGTTGTGGGCCTGCTGGATCGCCCGCCGCCGCTCCGTCTCGCTGATCGCCCGCGCCATCGAGTCGGTGAGGTTGTCGGCATAAAGAATGGCCAGCCCCTCCACATGGCGCGCCGCCCGGCCGATGGTCTGCACCAGGGAGCGCTCAGCCCGCAGGAATCCCTCCTTGTCGGCGTCGAGGATCGCCACCAGCGACACCTCCGGCAGGTCGAGGCCCTCCCGCAGCAGGTTGACCCCCACCAGCACGTCGTATTCGCCGTTGCGCAGGTCCTGGATCAGCTCGATCCGCTCGATCGAGTGGATCTCCGAGTGCAGCCAGCGCACGCGCACGCCGTTCTCGGCCAGATAGTCGGTGAGGTCCTCGGCCATGCGCTTGGTGAGGGTGGTGACCAGCACCCGCTCCCCCTTCGCAGCCCGGAGGCGGATCTCCCCCAGCAGGTCGTCCACCTGGCCCTCGCTGGGACGCACCTCCACGATCGGGTCGAGCACGCCGGTGGGGCGGATCACCTGCTCCACCACCTGGCCCTCGCTGCGGCTGATCTCCCAGGAGCCCGGCGTGGCGCTCACGAAGATCGTCTGGTTGGCCTTCTCCCAGAACTCGTCGCCCTTGAGCGGCCGGTTGTCGGCGGCCGAGGGCAGGCGGAAGCCGTGCTCGATCAGCACCTGCTTGCGGCTCTGGTCGCCGTTGTACATCGCCTGCAGCTGGGAGCAGGTGACATGGCTTTCATCCACCACCAGCAGCCAGTCGCGGGGGAAGTAGTCGATCAGGCACTCCGGCGGCGTGCCCGGCTCCCGACCGGCCAGATGGCGGGCGTAGTTCTCGACGCCGTTGCAGTACCCCACCTGCTCCAGCATCTCCAGGTCGTAGGCAGTGCGCTGCTCCAGGCGCTGGGCCTCCAGCAGGCGCCCCTGGCCGTTGAGCGCATCGAGGCGCTCGCGCAGCTCCTGGCGGATGGCGGCGATCGCCGACTTCAGACGCTCCTTGGGGGTGACGAAGTGCTTGGCCGGGTAGATGTTGATGCTCTCCAGGCTCTGCAGAATTTCGCCGGTGGTGGGGTCGACGTAGCGGATCGCCTCCACCTCATCGCCGAACAGTTCGATGCGCACCAGCCGGTCCTCATAGGCCGGCCCGATCTCCAGCACATCGCCGCGGACACGGAAGCGACCGCGACTGATCTCCAAATCATTGCGGCTGTACTGGTTGTTGACCAGGCCGCGCAGGGAGGAGCGCAGGTCGAGGGTATCGCCCACTTGAAAACGCACCGCCGCCTTCAGGTACTCGGAGGGGATGCCAAGGCCGTAGATGCAGCTGATCGAAGCAACCACAATCACATCGCGCCGCTCGAACAGGGAGCGGGTGGCGGAGTGGCGCAGCATGTCGATCTCCTCGTTGATCGACGCGGTCTTGGCGATGTAGGTGTCCGAGACGGGCACATAGGCCTCGGGTTGGTAATAGTCGTAGTAGGAGATGAAATATTCAACCGCGTTATGCGGGAAGAACTCGCGCAGTTCGTTGCAGAGCTGGGCCGCCAGGGTCTTGTTGTGGGCAAGCACCAGGGTGGGGCGGCCGGTGCGGGCGATGACGTTGGCGATCGAGAAGGTCTTGCCGGTGCCGGTGGCGCCCAGCAGGGTCTGGTAACGCTCGCCGCCATCAACTCCCTTCACCAGGGCTTCGATCGCGCCGGGTTGATCGCCGCTGGGGGAATAGGGGGCCTGGAGCTGGAAGAGCATGGAGCCATTCTGAAGGGTCCCCGCGGCAGACCGCGGGGACGATGGCCGCCCTCCCAGCCGATCGTCAGGCGACGCCGCCGTGGATCAGGCCCATCGCCCGGGTGAGGGGCACTTCAAGGCCGAGCAGCTGGAGCACGATCGTGCTGAGCACGCTGTAGACCAGCGCCCCGAGCACCGCGCTCGTCAGCCCGTTGCGCAGGCGGAAGCCCTGGATCAGCCAGGCCGCCAGGCCGAACAGGATCACCGTGATCAGCCAGCTGAACAGGAAGGAGACCGGGGTGATCAGACCACCCAGGGAGGTGATCGCCCAGATGGGGGCCAGGATGAACTTCATCGGCCAGACCAGCAGGGTGCCGAGCAGGCCGATGACCACGGCGGAGATCAGGGCGATCGGGAAGCTCGCCATCTCCACCCCGAGGGGCAACCGGGAGACGAGCAGCAGGATCAGCGCCCGGATCGGCCACTGGAGCAGCCAGACCAGACTGTTGATCATCGGGATGAATTCAGGACCGCCCCAGGCTAGACAGCCTCCCGCCGGCGGACAACTGCAGGCCAACGCCCGCCAGGGCGTCCCGCAACCCCCGCACCACCGCCACCATCGCCAGCTCATCGTCGAGCCGGTTCACCGCCGAACCCACCCCCACGCCGCTGGCCCCGGCGGCGATCGCCATCGGCACCGTCACCGCGGAGAGGCCGGAGGCGCAGAGAACGGGCAGAGCCACGGCATGGCTGATGGCGTGGGCGGCCGCCAGGGTGGGGGCGGCCTTCTCGATCAACCCGAGGGTGCCCGGCGCAAGCGGGCGGGCGGCGCAGGCGCCCTCGGTCTGGATGAGGTCGGCGCCGGCGAGCTGGAGATCAGCGGCCAGGAGCTCCTGGGCGTCGAGCGGCAGGGTGTGGGGCACCGTCACCGAGAGCACCACCTCCGGCAGGAGGTTGCGGGTGCGGCGGGTGAGATCCAGCACTTCGTCGGCTCCGAAGACCCGGCCGAGGGGATAGAAGGCATCGAAATTGCCGATCTCCACCAGGTGCGCCCCCGCGGCCATGGCGACGGGAAACAGCTCAGGATCCACGGCGGACACGCAGATCGGCAGGGCCGGGGCGATGGCGGCCACCCGGGCGACCAGCTGCGGGTCGCAGGCGATATCGATCAGATCGGCGCCGCCAGCGGCCGCGGCCCGGGCGATCCGCTCCACCGAGGCGACGTCGAAGTTGGTCAGCCCGGCGATCACCTTGAGCAGGCGCCGCTCCGCGATCCTGTGCGAGAGGACAGGGGGCAGGCTGGAGAGACGCGACATGGCGACGGCCGGGGATGCACAGGTGATTCTCCCACCCGAAGCCACGGCCTGGAACCGCGACCATCTGCGGCTGCACCGCTGGCTGCGCCACGCCCCGTCCCTGCTGCCTGCAGGGGCGCCCCTGCTGCTGGCGGTCTCCGGGGGCCAGGATTCGATGGCCCTGACCGGCCTGCTGCTCGGACTGCGGCGGCTTTACGGCTGGCGTCTGCACCTCTGGCATGGGGACCACCGCTGGCGGGCCGAATCGGGCCAGCAGGCGGCCGCCCTGGCGGCCTGGGCCGGGGCCCGCGGGCTCGATCTGCGCCTTGAGCCGGCCCTCTCCCCGCCGGCCACGGAAGCGGCGGCGCGCGCCTGGCGATACGAACGCCTGGCCGAGGAGGCCCGTCGCCTGGGTTGCTCCCACGTGCTCACCGGCCATACCGCCAGCGACCGGGCCGAAACGGTGCTGCTCAACCTGGCCCGCGGCAGCCACCGGCAGGGTCTGACGACGCCCCGATCGATCCGCAGCCTGAACCGGGATGCGGGGAGCCCCGCCCTGATCCGGCCGCTGCTGCCGTTCACCCGTGAGGACACCGGCAGGATCTGCCGCGAGCTTGGCCTGCCGGTATGGGTCGATGTGGGCAACAGCGATCTTCAGTACGCCCGCAATCGGGTGAGAACCGAGGTGCTGCCGGTGCTGGAGGGCCTCCACCCCGGCTCCGCCCGGCGGATCAGCGCCCTGGCGGAACGCTGGGGCCGGGAGCTGGAGGCGGAGCAGGAAGTGCTGGATCTGGCCTTGGAAAGCCTGGCGCGGCCGGCGGCCGCGCCAACCCGAGCGGCCCTGGCCCGACGACGGCTTACGGGCCTAGCGCCTGCCAGCCAGGGGCGCCTGCTGCAACATTGGTTGCGCCGTTGCGATCGCGGAGCCCTGGCCAGTGACCACCTCGGCCAGCTGGTGGCCCGACTGCGGCCCGAGCGGGGGCCAGGACGGCTGGATCTGGCCGATGGATGGCAACTGCGCTGGGGACCCAGCACACTGGACCTAATGCTGCCGGAACCCCATGGCTGAGTCCGCCGCGGCCGGAGATCCGACCCAGCTGTACACGGCCATTGAAAAGGCCTACTGCGAGGACCGCTGGTCGGACGTTCTGGAACAGGGGGAGAGGCTGCTGGCGCGGCTTCCCAGCGACGATCTCGGGCTGCGCCAGCGGCTGCAGCTGCTGATGGCCCATACGTTTCTTTACGGCTTCGGCGACCGGAAATCGGCGGCGGGTCTCTACAGCGCCGTTGAGGCGAGCCAGGCCGAATCGGCCCTGCGCCAGATCGCCGCCCAGGGCCTACAGCAATGCGACGTGCCCGTGCTGGAGGAGACGGGGCCAAGCCTGCACGAGGCGGTCCTGGCCCTGAGCCAGGCGGAGGCGGCCGCCGACGAGCCGGCCGAAGCGCCGGTGATGCCCTGGCTGGACACCCAGCCGGCCAGGGAAAGCGCCCCAACGCCCCTGGGGGAAAGCCCCGCCGCAGCGGCGGTTCCAGCCCTGATCCCTGAGGTGATCGAGGAGCCAGAGCTGATCGAGGTTCACCAGGCCGACCCCGCCCTCGCGGAGGAGCTGGAGCTGAAGGAACCCACCCCGTTGCTGGGCAGCAACGAGGAGGATGGGGAGGAGGACCTGGAGCTGCGCAAAGGTCTGCTGCGCGTCGATATTCCCTGAGGCCAGCCGGCCCTCAGCCGGCGGCGGAGCGGCGGCGGCGGGCGCGCCCGGCGGGCTCCAGCTCCGCCGCCGGCTGGGCGGCGGCGCGGGCGGAAGGAGCCGGAACGGCAACGGGAACCGGGGCGCGGCTGACCGTGCGGGTCACGTCGCGCGAGGCATCGCCGCCGCCATCACGACGCTGACGGGGGGCCGGACGGGTATCGGGCTCGCTGTCGGCCTGGCCTTTGTAGGCGGGGGTGCCAGCGGGTGCGGGGTGGACCAGGCAGACGATCAGCGGCTCCACCTGCAGCTCGCGGCGCAGGCGCCGCTGCAGGCCCACCTCCACCTCTCGCTGCACCCCCACCCAGTCCACCTCGGGGGCCTTGCCGCCGGTGTTGCGGGCCAGCTGATTCCAGCGGTTCTCGAGCACCCAGCCGATCTCCCGCTCGGCCCAGATCGATAGCTTGCGGGGGTCGGCGGTGGTGACCACACCGCGCAGGTGCACCCGGGCCGGGGCCGTCATCAGGCCGTCGTGGCTGATCGTGGCGAGCAGGGTGATCACTCCGTCCTCCGCCAGCTGCTGGCGCTCCTTGAGCACCCGCGCGTCGATGATGCCGGTGCGGGAGCCGTCGAGCAGTTCGATGCCGGCCTTGACCGGCTCGCCCTTGCGCAGCGAATCCGGGGTGAGCTCCACCGCATCCCCGTTGTCGATGATCAGGGTATGGTCGGCGGGAATGCCCATCGATTGGCCGGTACGGGAGTGGGCCACCAGCATGCGGTGCTCACCATGCACCGGCACGAAGTATTTGGGGCGGGTGAGGGCGAGCATCAATTTTTGATCCTCCTGGCTGCCGTGGCCGGAAACGTGGATGCCCTCGCCCTTGCCATAAACCACCCGGGCGCCGAGCATCATCA
>JBILEP010000293.1:0-3194 GCA_044352045.1 Cyanobium sp.
CCCCGGCCCCCAAGATCGACGCAGCCCCGACCACGCTGGAGCATTCTCGATCCGACGCCGCATCCGACCCTGGGGAGGATCCCGAGAGTCCTGGCGGTCGCCTCGCTTCTGGCCCGCTGATCCGGGAGGTCGAAGCGAACGGTGACCCCCTGGCCGAGCCCATCGCCGCCCTGCTGGGGGCCGCCCTTGCCGTGGTCGCTCTGCTGGTGCCGATCCTCACGGTGGTCACCACCCCGGTGGATTCCTCCAGCGAGCTCCGGTCCAGCCCCGCCGCCACCCCGGCACTCAGCCGTTCACGACCCATCGAGGCCCGCCCCGCCGCTGCCCTGGCCCCCTGATCCCTCGTCGCGCCGCTGCAGCAGGAAACCCTGCACATCCAGGGCCTGGAACACGACGGCAGGATCGCTGAACCCCGCCGCGTTCACCAGGGCCGTGAGTCGAGCCAGGCCGATCGGGTGCAGCCCACCGGCCAGCCGTGTCAGGGCTTCGGCCGACTCCCCCACACCGCTGGCGCGTTGGAACCCCAGCCAGGCGGCCTCCATCTGGCTCTGCAGCGGCGAAACGGGGGGACGCATCAGATCCACGAGCACCAGCTGACCGCCCGGCCGCAGGCTGCGGGCCAAGGCCGTGAGGAACGCCAACTTGGGGCCGTCATCGGGAAGGGATTGCAGCACCAGCACCGAGAGAGCTCCGGCGAAGGCCGCGTCGCCGCTGAGATCCTCCACGGCGGCCTGGCGCCAGTCGACCCCAGAATCCTCTCCCAGGCGCGAACGGGCGATCGCCAGCATCTCGGCGGAGGGATCGAGGGCCGTCAGTCGCCAGTCGGGCCGCTGCTCCCGCGCCGCCAGGAGCTCCGCGCCGGTGCCGCAGCCCGCCACCAGCACCGCGGCCCCCGCTTTCGCGGCCAGGGGGGAGGCGGCCAGCAGGGCCACCGCCAGCCGGGCCAGGCTGGCGTAGCCGGGGATGAGCTGTTGCGCTACCAGGTCGTAGCCGCTGCCGGGGGCGATTGGTTCTGTCGGGGGAGTGGGGAGCGGTTCGGGGGGAGGCACGGACCGGCGAACCAGGGAGGATGGGGCGATCGTAGGCAGGGGCGAGGGGCGTGCCTTAAGTTGGCCAGGCCAATCCACCCGAGTCGCGTGCCCACCATCCGTTTCGAACGCGAAGGCCAGCAGGTCGGCTGCATCGAGGGCGCCAACCTCCGCAAGGCCGCTCTCGACGCTGGGGTCAACCCCTACACCGGGCTGAACAATCTCAACAACTGCGGTGGCCTCGGCCAGTGCGGCACCTGCGTGGTGGAAGTGCTGGAGGGGGAGCGCAACCTCTCCCCCCGCAGCGACGTGGAGGAGGTCTACCTGTCCGATCGTCCTGCCAACTACCGCCTGAGTTGCCGTACCACCGTCAACGGTGACGTCACGGTCCGCACCCGGCCGGCGGACGCCGTGGGCAAAGGATCCAACAGCCTGGTCGGCGCCCTCAAGGCCCTGGTGGGTCGTAAGTAAGCCGCTCCCTTGGCTGCCCCCCCTCCGCCGGCCCGCGGCATCTCCCGTCTTTACGCCTATCCCGCCTGCGGCACCTGTCGCAAGGCGAGCGCCTGGTTGCGGGAGCGGGATCTTGACATTGAAGCGATCGATATCACCCGGCAGCCCCCCAGCCTGGCGGAGCTGGAGGCGGCCTTGCTCCAGCTCGGTCGGGCCCGCCTGTTCAACACCAGTGGCCAGAGCTACCGGGCCCTGGGCGCGACGGCCATCAAGGCGATGGCGGATGACGAGGCGTTGGCCGCCCTGGCGCAGGACGGGCGCCTGGTGAAGCGCCCCTTCCTGATCGCCGCCGACGGCCGCATCGTCACCGGCTTCCGTCCTGAGGAGTGGCAGGAGCTGCTGGGTTGACGCCTCCGTCCGGTCGCACCATCAGCTGATCCAGCTCCTCGATCAGGCCGCCGATCCCGGCCCGGCTGATCTGGCTCAGATAGGTGCGCTTGAGGTCTTCCAGGGCAGCGCAGAGCAACTGCTGGGAGCGCTCGAGCACCGGACCGTTCTCCAGGGCCACCGCCAGCTCCTCCCAGAAACGATCGATGCAGCGCTGCAGCAGTTGCAACTGCTGGTCATCGCGGCGGCTGAGCCGCTCGCCGGTGCCGCGGCTGAGATCCAGCAGGCTCTCCACCATGCCGCCAGCCAGCTGACGGGCCAGTCCCTGCTCCATGCGCAGCAGCGGCTCCAGCTGCCGCAGCGGCGGTGGCACCACCGTGGTCTGCAGGCTCTGGCCGAGGGCATGACCGAGCAGCCCCTGCAGCTCCGGCGCCAGGCGCGGCGCCACCTGGCCGAGCAGCAGGGGCGCCCAGACGCGCACCAGCTCCACCAGCTCCTGCTCGTCGTGGTTGATCACCGTTTGGTGGCTGCGCAGGGAGCGGATGCGGGTCGGCCAGCGCCGGGAGCGGATTAGCCCCTGCAGCCCATCGATCAGCTGCAGGGCGAGCACCTCGAACAGCTCCACCGCCAGCAGGGCGACGACGCCACGACTGATCACCGCCCGCAACGGCTCCACCGAGATCAGGCCACTGGACTGCAGCCGCTCGGTGACCGGCACGATCCGCAGCCAGCGCCAGAAGGGCAGCAGCAGCGGCAGATCGATCCAGCGGCGCAGCAACGCCTCCCGCCAGCTCAGGCCCGGTAGGCGTCGTCGCAGCCGATAGGCCCGCAGCAGGATGTCGAAGACGAAGACGCTCTGGAACAGCAGCAGGTCGTAGCGCCAGAAGTGATCGGTGGGCCGGCCGTTCTCGTCGATCGAGCGCCAGTAGTTGGTGTCTACCAGGGGCAGCACCTGCTGGTTCCAGAAGCGGCGTTCCTCCTGCCAGCTGCGGGAGGTGAGCCACTGTGGGTTGAGCAGGGTGCCGGCGGCCTCCTTGGCGGAGCCGCGGCGATCGCCATCGACCCGCTCGCGCAGGCGGTTCTTGATCTTCTCGAGGGTGCCCGAGGCGTTGGAGGCGGCGAAGGGATCGGTGTCGATCATTTCGCGAGTGGCGGCCAGCTGCTCCGCCAGCAACCGCCGCTGCAGGGGCGCCAGCGGCATCCCTGGCTGGTGGTTGGCCATGGCGCTGTCGAGCAGCCGGAAGTGGTCGAGCCAGGCCTGGGTGTCCCGGTGCGGGGCGATCCCCTTGATCGGATCGACCCAGGGGGTGATGTCCGGCAGGCCGGTGA
>JBILEP010000043.1:0-11314 GCA_044352045.1 Cyanobium sp.
CGGGCGGCCGCGATTGCCTGTTCTCCCCCGCCACCCCCTCCGTTCCTCTCCAGCCTCCCGTCAGGGAGCCCCGTCATGTCCAAGAAGCGCAAGCGGATCAGCCGTCGTCGTCTCGCCGGTCAACGCGTTCTCGCCCACGTTCCCACCTTCAACCTGGAAACCGGCTCCCACAAGCCGGTCACCGCCGCCCGCCGCTACATCGCCGAGGCGGACCTGGTGCCTCCCGCGATCCTGAACGTGCGTCGCAACGAGCACACCACCGATCGCTTCTTCTGGGGGGAGAAGGGTCTGTTCAGCGCCCAGTACGCCGAGGAGAACCACTTCCTGTTCCCCTCGCTGCGCACCATCGTCGACCGCATCGGTGAGGAGGTGCTGTTTGAGGGGCTCGAAGCCCTCGCCGCCGACGACTGGGAGGAGATGGAGGAGTACGAGTACGCCTTCGTCTGATCCCCTCCGCCGCAGGCTGGGGCCTAGCCGTTGGCGACGGCCCCGTCCCAGCCTGCGGCCAGGAAGTCGCGGATCGCTGGGAACAGGGCCGGATCGATGCCGTGACCACCCGCAAAATCGATCCGGCGCACGGCCCCCCCGGCCGCCCGCAGCCGCCGCTCCAGCTCCTCGCTGGCGGCAGGCGTCACCACCGGATCCTCCCGCCCGTGGGTGAGCAGCACCGGCGTGCGGGGATCGGGCTGCCAGTCGGGATGGGGATAGCCGCTGCAGGCGATCAGGGCCGCCAGGGGCAGGTCCGCCGCCGCGTCGATCGCCATCGCCGCCCCCTGGGAGAAGCCCAGCAGGGCCGTGGCCTCCAGGGGCACCGTGGCGGCCAGCTCCTCAAGCCGCCGCCGCAGATCCCGGCGGGCTTCGGGCAGCTGGTGCCACTCGGGCGCGGGGCTGAGCCCATACCATTGGCGACCGATTCCGGCTGGATGCGCGTGGGGCGCCCGCAGGGCCACCACGCTCACGGCGGGCCCAACCAGTTCCAGGCCAAGGTCCAACAGGTCGTCGGCGTCCGCCCCCCAGCCGTGCAGCAGCACCAGGCGACGCGATGCCGCGGCCGGGCCGACCGCCAGGGCGTCGCTGGGGCCGTCGGCGGCCGGGGCGTCAGGCGGGATGGAACTCACGGTGGGCGATGGAGGAGTGGGAGGGGAGCGGGGGCCGCTGCGTAGGTTGGCTTCCGCGTCCGCCACTCTGCCGCCATGGCCCCGACGGCCCTTCTGAGCGTGTCCGACAAGCGGGGACTGGTGCCCCTGGCGGAGGGTCTGCTAGCGAACGGCTTCCGGCTGCTCTCCAGCGGCGGAACCGCCACTGCGCTGGCGGAGGCTGGCCTGCCGGTCACCCGCGTGGCCGCCCACACCGGGGCTCCGGAAATCCTCGGCGGCCGGGTCAAGACCCTCCACCCGCGCATCCATGGCGGCATCCTGGCCCGCCGTGATGACCCCAGCCATCGGGCCGACCTGGAGGCCCAGGCGATCGACCCGATCGACGTGGTGGTGGTGAACCTCTATCCGTTCGTGCGCACCGTCGCCGATCCGGCGGTGGGTTGGGAGACGGCCATCGAGACGATCGACATCGGCGGACCGGCGATGGTGCGCGCCGCCGCCAAGAACCACGCCGATGTGGCGGTGCTGACCGATCCGGACCAGTACGAAGGCTTTCTGGCCGCCCTGGCCGCCGGAGCCGTCGACCTGGAGCGGCGCCGCTGCCTGGCCCTGGCGGCCTTCCGCCACACCGCGGACTACGACGCGGCGATCGCCTCCTGGTTGGAGAGCCGCCTCGGGGAGGATCCGGCGCCCCTGCGACTCAGCCTGCCCAGCCGCCAGAGCCTGCGCTACGGCGAGAACCCCCACCAGAGCGCCACCTGGTATGGCCGCGAGGGGGTTGGCTGGGGCGCGGCCGTGCAGCTGCAGGGCAAGGAGCTGAGCTACAACAATCTCCTCGACCTCGAAGCGGCCCTGGCCACGGTGCGGGAGTTCGGTTACGGGCCCGGCGCCGAACCCGCCGCCGTGGTGATCAAGCACACGAACCCCTGTGGGGTGGCCACCGGCCCGGACGGCGCCGAAGCCCTGGGGCGCGCCCTGGATGCCGACCGGGTGTCGGCCTTCGGGGGCATCGTCGCCCTCAACGCTCCGATCGAGGCCGCCGCGGCCGAACAGCTCACCAGCCTCTTCCTCGAGTGCGTGGTGGCCCCGGCGGTGCGGCCCGAGGCCCGGGAGCTGCTGGCGGCGAAGGCCAATCTGCGGGTGCTGGAGCTCGACCCGGAAGCGATCAGCCGGGCGGAGCGACGCCAGCTGCGCAGCATCCTCGGTGGCCTGCTCGGCCAGGATCTCGACGACCAGCCGGTGGAGCCGGCCGCCTGGACCGTGGCCAGCCAGAGGCCCCCGGACGGGCAGGAGGAGCGCGACCTGCTCTTCGCCTGGAAGCTGGTGCGCCACGTGCGCTCCAACGCGATCGTGGTGGCCAAGGGCGGCCGCAGCCTCGGCATCGGCGCCGGCCAGACCAACCGGGTGGGTTCCGCCCAGCTGGCCCTGGCGGCCGCCGGGGAGGGGACCCGCGGCGCGGTGCTGGCCAGCGATGGCTTCTTCCCCTTCGATGACACGGTGCGTCTGGCCGCCGCCCACGGCATCACCGCCGTGATTCACCCGGGCGGCAGCCTGCGGGACGGCGACTCGATCCGCGCCTGCGACGAGCTGGGGCTGGCGATGCTGGTCACCGGCCGGCGCCACTTCCTGCACTGAGCCGTCCTACTTTCGCCAGACCCGAAGGATCCCCATGGCCCTCGCGATCCCCACGCCCCTGCCCCTGCCCGTCAGCTTCCTCCACCCCCTGCTGATGTGGGTGTTGCTGGGCCTTTCGATCCAGGCGATGGTGCTTGGCATCAAGGCCAAGAAAACCCGCACCGCCCCTGCCGAGGAGCGCAAAGAACTGATCAAGGGTCAGTTCGGCCGCCGCCATTTCCAATCGGGCAGCCTGCTGCTGGCCCTGATGACCCTCGGCACCGTCGGCGGCCTGGCGGTCACCTACGTGAACAACGGCAAGCTGTTCGTCGGCCCCCACCTGCTGGTGGCCCTGGGCATGCTGAGCCTGATCGCCGTCGCCGCCGCCCTGTCCCCCCTGATGCAGGCCGGCCGGGTCTGGGCCCGCAAGATCCATGTGGGTCTGAACATGCTGCTGATGAGCCTGTTCCTCTGGCAGGCCGTTACTGGCATGCAGATCGTCAACAAGCTGCTGCAGCCCCCGGCGGCCTGAGCGACGGCCCCCGCCTCCGCCCCGGCCGCCGGGGCTAGAAGCGCGCCCGGCGCCGCGGCGGGCAGGGGATGCCGTGGCTGGCGTGGAAATCCTCCTGCACCTTCCAGGTGAGGCGGCGGGAGATCTGGCGCACGATCTGGCGCAGCAGCCGGTCGCCGCTGGTCTGCACCAGGGGCTCGGGCAGCAGCGAGATCATCCCCGGCAGCCGGATCCATACCTGCAGATCGAGCTCCCAGCGCACCAGAGTGTGGGCCATGAGCCCGTCCACCTCCTCCCGGGAGAGATCGGGCCCATCCTGGCCGGGTTCATCCAGCCGCAGACTGGCGTTGAACTCCACGTCGTAGAGGCCGGCGAGCACCCCATCGGCGTCCTGCACCGGCGCGGTGAGGATCCGGTAGATGCCGGCATCCTGGGGCAGCAGCTCCAGGCCGATGGTGGGCTCCACCTCGAAGCCGAAATTGCCGAAACGGCCGAGGGTGAGCACGTAGCCATCGCGGCCCAGGGGCGAGACGGTCATCGGCGCGGCGCAGCGCTGAAACCAACCCTCATGGCGATCCAGATACGACTCCACCACCGGAGCCGGGGCGCGCATCTCCATCAGGTCGGCGAAGCGGCTGGCATAGCGCCGCACCCGTGGATCCTCCAGCCCCCGCAGGGGCATGGAGGGCGAGGGGTCGACGGGCCGGTCAGGCACGGACGGCGGTGGCGTGCTCTCGGTCAGAACGGACGAAAGCGGAAGGGACAAGGGTTCGAGGCGAGCGGGAGGCGGGCGGCAAGCGACGGGGGCCGGAGGCCAGGTCTTACGGAAAGGTAAAGCCGCCGCCGCCGGCCCTCAGCCGTCGCAGATCTCGATCAGCCGACGGATCACGTCCTCCACCACCCGGTCGGGGGTGGAGGCGCCGGAGGTGACGCCCACCCGGATCGGTCCCTGCGGCAGGAAGGGCTCCACCGTCTCGAGGTCACCGCCGAGGGGTTTGTGCTCGATGCGGTTGCCCGGACCGATGCGCTCGGGCGTGTCGATGTGGAAGGAGGGGGTGCCGCGGCTGACGGCGATCTCCTGCAGGTGGGTGGTGTTGGAGGAGTTGAAGCCGCCGATCACCACCATCCGATCGAGCGGCTCATCCACCAGGGCGAACATCGCGTCCTGCCGCTCCTGGGTGGCGTCACAGATCGTGTTGAAGGCCAGGAAGTGCTGGTCCAGCTCCACCGGGCCGTAGCGGGCCAGCATGGTGCGCTCGAACAGCCGGCCGATCTCCTCGGTTTCGTTCTTGAGCATCGTCGTCTGGTTGGCGACCCCCACCCGCGTCAGGTCGCGGTCGGGGTCGAAGCCCGGCGAGCAGGCGCGCGAGAAGCGGTCCATGAAGCGCTGCCGATCCCCGCGACCCAGGATGTAGTCGCAGACCATCTGGGCCTCCGCCAGGTCAAGCACCACGAGGTAGGTACCGGCGAACGAGCTCGTGGCCAGCGTCTCCTCGTGCTTGACCTTGCCGTGGATGATCGAGGTGAACGCGTGTTTCTTGTGCTTCTCCACGGTGTTCCACACCTTCGACACCCAGGGACAGGTGGTGTCGACGATGTGGCAACCGCGCTCATTGAGCAGCTGCATCTCCTGCACCGTGGCGCCGAAGGCAGGCAGGATCACCACATCGCCGCTGGCCACCTCCGAGAAGTCCTTGACGCCGGCCTCGACGGGGATGAAGCGCACGTCCATTTCGCGCAGGTGGGCGTTGACCGAGGGGTTGTGGATGATCTCGTTGGTGATCCAGATCCGCTCGCTGGGGTAGTGGCGTCGGGTTTCGTACGCCATCGCCACGGCCCGCTCCACCCCCCAGCAGAAGCCGAAGGCCTCCGCCAGCCGCACCGTCAGGCGGCCGGCCCGCAGCTCATGGCCATTGGTGCGCAGGCTGGCGATCAGATCGCTCTGGTAGGCGGTCTGCAGGCTGCCGGAGACCTCGTCCCCCAGGCCGAAGCCGCGGCGGTTGTAGCGCTCCGAATGGTGCAGGCTGCGCTTGAAAGCTCGGGTGTCCAAGGCGGCTGGGGCTGACCGGACAAAACTCTATGGGGAGGAACCCCGCGGCGGCCGCTGCCGGTCTCAGCTCTGGTGATCGCTCACCTCCGCCAGGCCGAGCCAACGCACCGCGTCAGCGGCGAAGGCATAGCGGCAGGGCAGCACCTCCACTCCCGCCGCCCGCGCCCGCCGGAACAGCTCGCCGTAGCGGGGATCGGCCCGGTCGCCGGGGGCGAAGCGGCTCACATCGCCGCGGCTGAGGCAGGGCAGCAACACCGCCCGGGCCTGGGGCAGCAGGCCCATGAGCTCCTCCAGGTGCTTCTGGCCGCGCTCGGTGACGGTGTCGGGGAACAGGGCCAGGGGACCCTCGCTCCAGGTGGTGTTCTTGACTTCCACATAAATCGGCCGCGGATCAGCCGCCGCCGGGGCGGGCGTGAGCAGCAGGTCGATACGACTGCGCTTCGCCACGCCATAGGGCACTTCCGCCCGGATCGCCCCCACCGGCCCCAGCCAGGGCTCCAGGCAACCGGCCTCGATCGTGGCCCGCACCAGCCGGTTGGGCAGGGCGGTGTTGACACCGACCCAGACCGGCTCCCCGTCGGCCCCCGGCACCTCCGCCTGCTCCCAGGTCCAGGCGAGCTTGCGGGTGGGGGAGGGATCGTGGCGCAGCCGCACCCGGCCGCCGGGGATCAGCACACCGGTCATCGGGCCGGTGTTCGGGCAGTGGGCCGTCACCTCCTGGCCGTCGGCGAGGGCCACATCGGCCAGGAAACGCTTATAACGCCGGAGCAGCACGCCCTCCTGGAGCGGACCGGGATCGAGCAGCGCGGCTCCCGGGGGCACAGGTGTGGACTGGGGCATCGGGGCGCCGGATACACGGCGGCCATACTGCCCTGCGTTCCATCGGGGCTGCGCCCCGGACCGCATGGCCCGCTCGCTGCGTCGCATCGCCCTGATCGTGGCGGTGGCCACGGCCCTCTCCAAAGTGGCGGGGCTGGTGCGCCAGCAGGTGATCGCGGCCGCCTTCGGCGTCGGCGCCGCCTATGACGCTTACAACTACGCCTATGTGCTGCCCGGCTTCCTGCTGATCCTTCTGGGGGGCATCAACGGACCGTTCCACAGCGCCATGGTGAGCGTGCTGGCCCGCCGCCCGCGGGAGGAGGGGGCCCACGTGCTGGCGGCGATCAACACGATCGTGGGCGCCGGCTTGATCGGCGTCACTCTGCTGCTGGTGGTGGCGGCCGACCCACTGATCGACCTGGTGGGTCCAGGGCTCGATCCGATGCGCCACCACAGCGCCGTGCTGCAGCTGCGCTGGATGGCGCCGATGGCCCTGCTGGCCGGGCTGATCGGCCTTGGCTTTGGGGCCCTCAATGCCGCCGATGTCTTCTGGCTGCCCTCGGTGAGTCCGCTGCTCTCCAGTGTTGCGGTGATCGGGGGCATCGGCCTGCTCTGGGGGAAGCTGGGGCCGGCGATCGCCCTGCCCCAGAACGTGTTGATCGGCGGGGTGGTGCTGGCGGCCAGCACCACCCTGGGCGCTGTGCTGCAGTGGCTGGTCCAGCTGCCTGCCCTGGCCCGCGAGGGGCTGCATCGCCTCCGGCTGGTCTGGGATTGGCGGGACCCGGGCGTGCGGGAGGTGCTGCAGGTGATGGCGCCGGCCACCTTTGCGTCGGGCATGCTGCAGATCAACGTGTTCGTCGATCTGTTCTTCGCCTCCGGCATCGTCGGCGCCGCGGCGGGCCTGGGCTACGCCAACCTGCTGGTGCAGACGCCCCTGGGGTTGATCTCCAACGCTCTGCTGGTGCCCCTGCTGCCGGTCTACGCCCGGCTGACCGCCCCGCAGGACCGGCCCGCCCTGGTGGCGCGCATCCGCCAGGGGCTGATGCTCTCGAACGCGAGCATGTTGCCGCTGGGGGGGCTGATGATCGCCCTGGCCGGACCGATCGTGGCCCTGATCTACCAGCGCGGCGCGTTTGATGGCGAGGCTTCCCGGCTGGTGGGGGGTCTGCTGATGGCCTACGGCCTGGGCATGCCGGCCTATCTCAGCCGGGATGTGCTCGTGCGGGTCTTCTATGCCCTGGGGGATGGCAACACGCCCTTTCGCTGGTCGCTGGCGGGCATCGGCCTGAACGCGTTCTTCGACTGGTTCCTGGTGGGGGGGCCCACCCCCTGGGGCCTGCAGCTTCCGGCCCTCAACTTCGGGGCCCCCGGCCTGGTGCTGGCCACGGTGAGCGTCAACGTGATCACCTGCCTGGGCCTGCTCCAGGCCCTGCGGCTCCGCCTCGGGGAGCTGCCCCTGCGCCGCTGGGCCAGGGACACTGCCCTTCTCTTTCTGGCGGCGACGCTGGGGGCGCTGGTGGCCTGGTTGCTGGCGGAGCGGCTGGCCTGGCCAGCGGGCCTGGGGGGGCTGCTGTTTCAGTGCGGCCTGGGCAGCGCCATGGGGACCGCTGTGTATGGAGTGGTGGCCTCGTGGGCCGGGGTGCCCGAGGTGCAGGACCTGATCGCCACGCTGCGCCGACGTCTGCCCAGTCGGGCCTAGGGGAGCCGCACCTCCCGCTCCTCCCGCACCTGGAGGGGCACCTCCAGGCGGGAGCGGCCCAGCATCTGCGGGCCGTCCACCGACACGATCCGGGCCTCGATGCCGAACTCGCGGAAGGCGTTCTCCAGTTCCTGAATCAAGGCTTTCTCCACCTGGGCCTCGGCGTCCACCACCTTGCCGATCAGGCGGCTGCCGAGCTTGCCGATGCGCTGGCGCACCACCTCGCGGGCATTGGTCACCTCAATGATCAGCACGGACCGTCGGCGTGGAGGTTGGGGCGCCACCCTATCCGGAGAAGGGTTCCAGAAGTTCCTCCAGATCCCGCAGCTGACCGGCGGGCAGCAGGCGGGCCAGGGGCAGACGGGTGGCGCCGCCACCGATCGGCACCTGAACCGCCTCGAGCGCCTGGCGGGCGGCGACCCCCGCCCCCTGCTCCAGCCGCCCGGCGGCCTCGATCGCCAGGGTGTCGGCCAGGCCAGCGTCGCCGAGGTAGAGGTGCCAGCTGGCCACCTGGATGTAGAGGCGGTCCGCGATCGAGCGGCTCAGCTCCTCCAGCTCCGGGGCGGCGAGAGTCATGACGGGGGTCGCATCCAGACGACCACCGTGGCATGGATCAGCAGCCCCACCGCCCACGGCAGCGTCAGCCATTCCAGGTGGGGCCAGGGGTGGCGCAGACCCTCCACCACCCACAGACCGCTGTTGACGGCGGCGAACAGGGCGCCGTGCAGGGTCAGATTGACGATCCGCTCGAAATGCCGGTACGTGGGGTCGGCGGGGTCGGCGGGGCCGTACCAGCGGATCGGCATCGGAAAGCGGGCGGACGCTCTGGCCAGGTTGACGGATCGCCCCCCCATGCGGTGAGAATGAGCAAGAACGGCGGCAGCCGTTGCCCAGGCGCTTGTAGCTCAGCGGATTAGAGCATCTGACTACGGATCAGAGGGTCGGGAGTTCGAATCTCTCCAGGCGCGTCCCCATCACCACCTCCGCCGATCGGTCGCGGGCGCTTCAAGCCCGTGATCACGGCGTTTTCTCTGGCGGATCAGCCACGGGACCCCCACCGCTGTTGCCTACGATCGGAGGCAACAGAGCTGCGCCCTCCTGTCCCATGGCGGATTCCCTCGACACACCCCTGGCCAGCGGGGATCCCGCCATCGCCGCCCTGATCGCCAAGGAGCTCGAACGCCAGCAGACCCACCTGGAGCTGATTGCCAGCGAGAACTTCACCTCCCGGGCGGTGATGGAGGCGCAGGGGTCGGTGCTCACCAACAAATACGCCGAAGGCCTGCCCCACAAGCGCTACTACGGCGGCTGCGAGCACGTGGACGCGATCGAGGAGCTGGCGATCGAGCGGGCTCGGGAGCTGTTCGCTGCCGCCTGGGCCAACGTCCAACCCCACAGCGGCGCCCAGGCCAACTTCGCCGTGTTCCTGGCCCTGCTTCAGCCCGGCGACACGATCCTGGGCATGGACTTGAGCCACGGCGGCCATCTCACCCACGGCTCCCCGGTGAATGTTTCGGGCAAGTGGTTCAAGGCCGTTCACTACGGCGTCGATCGCGAGAGCCAGCAGCTCGACTACGCCGCCATCCGCGCGCTGGCGCTGGAGCACCGGCCCAAGCTGATCGTCTGCGGTTACTCCGCCTACCCCCGCACGATCGACTTCGCCGCCTTCCGGGCCATCGCCGATGAGGTGGGGGCCTATCTGCTGGCCGACATCGCCCACATCGCCGGCCTGGTGGCGGCCGGGCTGCACCCGTCGCCCCTGCCCCACTGCCACGTCGTCACCACCACCACCCACAAGACCCTGCGCGGCCCCCGCGGCGGCCTGATCCTCTGCAACGACGCCGAGTTCGGTCGGCAGTTCGACAAGGCCGTGTTTCCGGGCACCCAAGGCGGCCCCCTGGAGCATGTGGTGGCGGCCAAGGCGGTGGCCTTCGGCGAGGCTCTGCAGCCCTCGTTCCGTCGCTACGCCGAGCAGGTGATCGCCAACGCCCAGGCCTTGGCGAGTCGAATCCAGGAGCGCGGCATCGACGTGGTCAGCGGCGGCACCGACAACCACCTGGTGCTGCTCGATCTGCAATCGATCGGCATGACCGGCAAGGTGGCCGACCTGTTGGTGAGCGATGTGCACATCACCGCCAACAAGAACACGGTTCCCTTTGATCCCCAATCCCCTTTCGTGACCAGCGGCCTGCGGCTCGGCACCGCCGCCTGCACCAGCCGCGGCTTCGACGAGGCGGCCTTCCGCGAGGTGGCCGACGTGATCGCCGACCGCCTGCTCCACCCCGACGACACCGCCCTGGAGCAACGCTGCCGCGATCGGGTGGCAGCCCTGTGCTCGCGCTTCCCCCTGTACTCAGGCCAACGTGAGCTGCAGAACGCCTGATCCCTTCCTCCGCCCGTAAGGTGACGGCCTCAGCCCCGCCTCCCCCGCCGTCGCCGTGACGCTTGCTGAGAGCCCCACCACGGCCGCCCTCCTCACTTTCGCGAGCGCGGGCCTGCTCACGGCCCTGCTGGTGCCCGTGGTCCGGCACCTCGGTTTGCGCTGGCAGCTGGTGGATCGCCCCGACGCCCGCAAGCAGCACACCGTGCCGATGGTCCGGCTCGGCGGGGTCGGCATCGTGCTCGGCTTCAGCCTGTCCCTGCTGCTCACCTGGCAACTCTCCGGTTTCGCCCAGGTGGAGGCCGACAAGGACCAGCTGATCTGGACCACCCTGGCCGGCTCGCTCTGTTACTTCGTCATCGGCCTGGCCGATGACCTCACCGCCCTTCCCCCGCTGCCGCGCCTGGCGGGCCAGGTGCTGGTGGCCATGGCGGTGTGGAGCCAGGGCGTTCAGATCGGCACGATCGAATGGCCCTTCCCCCTGTTCGGCGCCGAACCGATCCTGCGGCTGCCCCAGACCCTCAGCCTGCTGGCCACGGTGGTGTGGCTGGTGGGCATCACCAACGCCATCAACTGGCTCGACGGCCTCGACGGCCTGGCGGCGGGGGTGAGCGGCATCGCCGCCGTGGGCCTGCTGTCGGTGAGCTTCAGCCTGCACCAGCCCGCCGCCGGACTGCTGGCCGCCGCCCTGGCTGGCGCCTGCCTGGGCTTCCTGCGCCACAACTTCAACCCCGCCCGCATCTTCATGGGGGATGGCGGCTCCTACTTCCTCGGCTTCGCCCTGGCGGCGATCAGCATCGTGGGCCCGGCCAAGGGGCTCACCAGCGTCAGCCTGCTGCTGCCCCTGCTGATCCTCTCCCTGCCCCTGGCAGACATGTCGGCGGTGATCATGGGCCGGCTCAGCGAGGGCCGCTCCCCCTTCTATCCCGACCGTCGCCATCTGCACCACCGCCTGCTGCGGGCCGGCCTCAGCCACCGGCGCACGGTGCTGCTGATCTATGCCTTCACCCAATGGCTGGCGGCCCTGGCCCTGGTGGTGGCCGACGCCGAGATGCGCTTTCTCTGGCTGGGGCTGGCGACCGCGGTGCTGGTGGCGGTGGTGGTGCTCTGCCGGCGCCAGATGCAGCAGGACGCCCTAAGCGCT
>JBILEP010000294.1:0-3189 GCA_044352045.1 Cyanobium sp.
CAGGCTGAAGAGATCATCTTCCGGGGCCGTGCGGTGCACCACGGAGGTGAGATCGAAGTCCACCAGCCGCACGCTGGCGCAGGCATCGCGATCCAGCCAGGCCAGCACACGGGCCAGACGCTCCTCTGGAGAGATCCCCAGACCGGGGGCCAGTCCGTCGATGGCCACCAGAATGTTCTTCGGCGTGGCGTCACGGAAGGGGATCAGCGCATCTCCCTCCTGCCAGCGGGTGCGCAGCAGCCTCAGCTCACGACACTCGCTCGGTTGCAGCGGCGGCAAGCCCAGAAGCCGCACCAGGATCGCCAGCAGCCCGGCGGTGTGGCTGGCGAGCGGATAGGCGGGACTCTGCGCGGCGGGCGGCCAGTCGAGCAGGGCACGCTGCACGCGAAACAGTTGCTCAAGGCTGCGGCGCAGCAGCAGCCTTGACGCCAACCTGGCCTGCTCCCCCCGCTCCGGCCGCTGCTCCCCGATGGTCCGCAGCAGGCGCAACAGGTCGTAGAGACGGATCCCCCGCAAGGGCTCGAGCTGCAGGGTGGAGCCCTGGGCAGCCAGCACCGCAGGCACGCCATGGCCCACCGCGGTGTGGAGCCACTCCAGAGCGGAGCGTTCGATCGCCGCATGCCCCGGGCTGTGGCAAACCTTGCGGAAGCCGGAACCCACCATCCGGTCAGGCTCCCCCAGGTTGCGCTCCTCCTTGCTGATGGTGCGTCGGAACAGGGCGACGGCCAGGGGGGGAACCAGGGAGCGGCGGGCTTCCCGCAGGTCGTCGGGCGTGTCGATATCGCGGGTATGGCCCGGGGCCAGGGGCAGCACCCACACCGGGCTGGCCGGCAGGTGCTCGCGCAGCACCTGCCACTGCAGGGCAAGGCCCCGGTCCACCGCCGGCGCGAGGGTGTCCCACGAGGCACGCGGCCAATAGACGGCAGGCGCCATCACCCCCTGGGTGATGGGTTCCGCGGGGCCGAGGGCGAGCAAGCGCCAGGAGCTGGGCTCCAGGCGCAGACCGATCCGGTCAGGCGCGGCGGCGGTGCCGGGCGCCTGGCTGGCCACCAGCAATCGCTCCGCTCCGCTGGCCAGGAGCCGCTGCAGAGCCTGCCCGGAATACAAGGTATCGGCGAAGAGCGCCCAGGCCCCCGGCACCGGCCGATCACGGTCCAGGCTGTCCAGCCCCACCACCAAGCTGGCGAGGGGTGATCCGCTCGTGCGCTGGGCATCGCCGGCACAGGTGATCGCGGGCGAAAGAGCGCGCGTGGCTGCCAGCACCTCCCTGGCGCGGTGGTGGTTGACAACCACATGGATCAGGGCCTCAGGGGCGAGGAGGAGAAGCTGCCGCAGCAGCCGTTGCAAACTTCCCTCGCCGCCGAGCAGTGGCACGAGGGCCTTATGTCGATCGCCACCAAAGCGGCGCCCCAGGCCGGCCGCGAGGATCACGAAAGCCCTGGGCATCCGCTAACTCAAAGTAGTGCAACTCTACACGGCCATTTCGTTCGCCTACTGAGCAACACGCTCCGGATCCACACCAACAAACCAAATCTCAATCAAAACCCCAGAAAAGAATCACCCTCACAGAGAGCAACAGATACCAGGGAATAACCTCCCGCGCAATCTAATCATCCCGAGGAGCACAGCACCGATGTCTTCGCAACATACTCATGGCGATCCAAAGCCGCACGCGTGGCACAGTTGCAACGGCTTGAAGCTCGCTCGCGGCCATCTTCAGCGCGCGGGTGTTGGCGGGCCATCGGCGACCTGGCGGCGCGCCCAGACCGGCCGCCCCGACCCCCGCCCCTCCAAGATGAGGCACCACCCCCTCGCGCTTCCCTGAACCAGGAAACCCTGCTGTTCGAGCCCGCCGTGCCACAGGCCGGAGCGCTGCGGGTGGTGCTGGCCTTCCCGAGCACCTACTCGGTGGGCATCACCAGCCTGGGCTTTCAGGTGGTGTGGGCCACCCTGGCCCGGCGCGCCGATCTGGCCGTGCGGCGGCTGTTCACCGATTGCGCTGACCCGCCCCATGGCGGCGGCCGCGGCCGGGGAGCGGGCCTCGATCTGTTCGGGCTCTCCCTCAGCTGGGAGCTCGATGGACCCGTACTGCTCGATCTGCTGGAGCGGGAGCGCATCCCCCTCTGGGCGGCCGAGCGGGGCGACGACGATCCGATCGTGTTCGGCGGCGGACCGGTGCTCACCGCCAACCCCGAGCCGCTCGCCCCCTTCTTCGACGCCGTGCTGCTCGGCGATGGCGAGCTGCTGCTGCCCGCCTTCCTCGACGCCCTGCAGGCCTGCCGCGACGCCCCGCGGGCCGAGCGGCTGCGGCGGCTGGCCCAGGTGGAGGGGGTCTACGTGCCCGCCCTCTATGCCCCCCGCTACAGCTCCGAAGGGGAGCTGCTGGCGATCGAGCCGATCGAGGCCGGCGTGCCGGCCACGGTGAGCAAGCAGACCTGGCGCGGCACCACCCTCAGCCACTCCACCGTGATCACCCCCGAGGCCGCCTGGCCCTCGATCCACATGGTGGAGGTGGTGCGCAGCTGCCCGGAGCTCTGCCGCTTCTGCCTGGCCAGCTACCTCACCCTGCCCTTCCGCACCCCGTCGGTGGAGGGGAGCCTGATCCCGGCGGTGGAGGCCGGGCTGGGCGCCACCCGGCGGCTGGGGCTGCTGGGGGCTTCCGTGAGCCAGCATCCCCGCTTCGACGAACTGCTCAGCTGGCTGGGCCAGGACCGCTTCGACGACGTGCGCCTCAGCGTCAGCTCGGTGCGGGCCGCCACCGTGACGCCGGCGCTGGCGGGCCTGCTGGCGCGGCGGGGCAGCCGTTCGCTCACGATCGCGATCGAGAGCGGCAGCGACCGCATGCGGCAGCTGGTGAACAAGAAGCTCAGCGAGGCGGAGATCGTGGCCGCCGCCACGCACGCCCGCCAGGGGGGCCTCAGCGGCCTGAAGCTCTACGGGATGGTGGGCCTGCCCACGGAGGACGACGGGGACGTGGAGGCGACCGCCGCCCTGCTGCTGCGCCTGCGCCAGCAGGTGCCGGGGCTGCGGCTCACCCTCGGGGTGAGCACCTTCGTGCCCAAGGCCCACACCCCCTTCCAGTGGGAACCGGTGCGGCCCGAAGCCGAGAAGCGCCTGAAGCTGCTGGCCAAACGCTTGAAGCCGAAGGGGATTGAGGTGCGGCCGGAGAGCTACGGCTGGAGCGTGATC
>JBILEP010000296.1:0-3171 GCA_044352045.1 Cyanobium sp.
CCTGGCGGCCCTGATCCACTTCGGCTCCCCGGCGCGCCGCCAGCTGCTGGTGCGCCTCAACGGTGCCCTGCTGCGGCCGGATGGGGCCGAGCTGTTCGCCGGCAGTCCCGAATCCCCTGCCCTGCTGGAGGTCCTGGGGGAGGGGGCGCTGCTGCTCGATCAGATCGATCGGGCCGATCCCGCCCTGCAGGAGCGCCTGCGGCAGCTGGTGGCCACCGGCCGATGGACGGATCCCCAGGGCGTTGAGCATCGCTTCGCGGGTCGCTTCTTTCTCACCACCGAAACCGTGCTGGCGGGCTTCGATGGCCTCGGCCGGCAGATCCGGGTGCCACCCCTGCGGGTGCGGCGCCAGGATCTGGGCGATTGGCTGCGCTACGGGGTGCGGCTCAAGGCCCGCAACCTCGGCTGGAGTCCGTCACCGCTGGTGGCGGAGGCGCTGGTGAAGCGCCTGCAGACCTACGACTTTCCCGGCAACCTGCGGGAGCTCAGCGGCCTGATCGATCGCGCCCTGCGCCAGTGCGATCAAGAGCGCCCCGCCGTGCTGCCGGAGGAGGTGTTCTGGACCGACCGGCGGCCGCTGAGCGCCCGCTTCGATCTCTGGCGCTGGAAGCCGCGGCTACGGGAGTGGATGCGCTCTCCTCGGCTCTGGAACACCCTGCTCTACGGACTGGTCAGCTGGCTGTTCGTCCTGGTCAACCTCTGGCTCTGGCGTGGACCCCAGGACCGGGCCCACAACGGCGCCCTGCTGCTGTTCTGGGCCTGGTGGTGGCCGCTGGTCCTGCTCAGCCATCCCCTGGTGGGCCGTCTGTGGTGCTCCTTCTGTCCGTTCATGGTGTGGGGGGAGATCAGCCAGCGGCTGGCCCGGCGCCTGGGGTGGCGCCCGGCGCCCTGGCCCCATGGCGACAGCGACCGCTGGGGGGCGCCCCTGCTGGCGGCAGGCTTCGCTGCGATCCTGCTCTGGGAGGAGTTGGCCAACCTGGCGGACACCGCCTGGTTGAGCAGTTGCCTGCTGTTGCTGATCACCGCCGGAGCCGTGATCGGCTCGCTTCGCTTTGAGAAGCGCTTCTGGTGCCGCTACCTCTGCCCGGTGGGGGGCATGAATGGCCTGTTCGCCAAGCTGGCGATTTCAGAGTTGCGCGCCCAGGCGGGCACCTGCAGCGGTAGCTGCCACAGCTACGCCTGCTTCAAGGGCGGTTCGGCGGAGGGGGAGGGGCTGGCCAGCGCCGGCTGTCCCCTCGGCACCCACCCCGCCCACCTGGACGACAACCGCAACTGCGTGCTCTGCCTCACCTGCGCCCAGGCCTGTCCGCACCGGTCGGTGCAACTGCGCCTGCGCCCCCCCGCCGCCGACCTGCAACGGGAGATGCGCCCGCCGGCGGGCGAAAGCGGCCTGATTCTGGTGCTGGCCGGCGGCCTGACGCTGCACCATTGGTCACGGCTGCTGGCCCCAGTGCGGCCCCTACTGCCGATCGGCTTTCCCGAGACGCTTCAAAGCGGGCCGTTGCTGCCGCGGCTGGCCCTCGCCGTGATGGCCCTGGCCCTGCCGGCGGCGGCGTTCCTGGTGCTGCGCGCCCTGCTGGGCCTGGGTTTAGGCCCCGCCGCCCTGGCGCGCTCGCGGCTGCTGCTCTACGCCCTGCTGCCCCTGCTGTGGGCCCTGATGCTCGCCCACACCCTGCCGCTGGGGATGGGGGAAGGGGGGCGGCTGCTGGCGGTGAGCCTGGCGCCCCTCGGGGGACCGGCACGGGCGCTGCCAGCCTGGAGCGCCGATCCCCACGTGGTGGCTTTCTGCCAGAGCCTGGTTACGGCCGTGGGCGTGGCGGGCAGCGCGGTGCTGCTGCGGAGGCTGTTGCAGCCGGATCTGGGGCGCTGGCTGCTGCTGAGTGGCCTGGCTGGTGGGCTTGGCGTGGCCGGTCGCGCCCTGGTGGCCGCCTGATCTCAGCGTTGATCGCAGAGGCGGCGCAGGTCGCTGACGCGGTAGAGGCTGATCGGCGCTTCCTCTGGGCTGGACTGCAGTCGCCGGTTCTTGGTGAGGTATTGGGCCTCGCCGAGGCGGTTGCCCAGCCGGATCCGCTCCACCCCCTGGCTGTCGCGCCAGGCCTTGCAGCTAGGCAGCTCCGCGGCGGCGCGGGCCAGCGGCAGCAGGGAGAGGGCGGCGCTGAAGAACAGCTGGCTCATGGGGAGCCGCCATCCGGCATGATCGGCTCGTGGCCGCTTTCCCACTGTTCCCATGACCATCGCCCTGCTGATCGCCTTGGCTGGATCCCTGGTGTTGATGGCCTGGATCGTGAAACGCCTGGAGCGGGCCTGATCCTCTCACCCCCCTGCCAAGAGGGTCACGAGGAGCGGATCGGAGGGCTCCAGAGGCTCATCGAAGCGAAGGCCGATGTAGGTGGTTCGTCCCCCGTAGCGACACCAGCGCACCTGGGCCGAGAGGGAGAAGCGCTCCTGTTTGCCAGGCAAATGGATGAGCAATTGCACCGGGGTTCTGACTGGCAGATCCAGCGGACCGGATCGAGCGATGCTGACCCCACCGCAGGAAATGTCGCGCAGGGTTGCATAGCTCAGGGAGCCACCGGATGGACGGAAGCCGATGGGGGGCAGGGCAACGGTTCGGAGGCGCTGGTTGGCCCGCAGGTCGGCGGGCGCGAGGGGAGCAGGTGGCAAGGGAGGTTTAGCCCGCAGCGGCGTATTCCCTGGATCAGGGAGCATTGCCGTGACTTGAAGTAAACAAGAACTTTAGGGCAAGCTGAAGCCATGCGCGCGCCTTTATTGCACCCTGTAATGTGCAAAAACCGGTCATCAAGGCAGGAGAAACCCGTAATTGTCATCCGCTCAGTCACTGGCCTCTGCCCGCTCCGCCTCCCGCTGTAGTCGCCCCAACCTCTCCAGCAGCGACTCATTGCTCATCCGGTTGTTCAGCCGTTCCGCCAGCAGCGGAAACGCCAGCGGCCCTGGCCTGGCGGTGTGCTCCACCACCAGCTCGCTGGCGCGCAGGCGCTCCAGAGCAGCCTCCAGCCGGTGCTTCTCCAGCTGCTCCGCCAGCACCTCCCGCCGTGCCTGGGCCAGCAGGCGGTTGGCGGGCTCATGGCGTGTGAAGACATCGAACAGCAGGGCGGCACTGATCTGCAGTTGGCCGCCACTTTTGCCCTGGCCCGGATAGCCGTTGTGCAC
>JBILEP010000297.1:0-3170 GCA_044352045.1 Cyanobium sp.
GTAGTTGCGGGCGTAGCCGGGGGCCACCTCCACCAGATCACCGTCCTTGCCGAGGCTGAGGACGTCTTCGTTCAGAACCACCTGGACGCGCTTGGCCATGACCTGACTGCCGGAGACTGCGGGAACCCGCTGGAAGGACGATCGCTCACCCTACGCCACCGAGCGCAGTGGAGGGCCGCGCCGGGGCGGGGCGGGAGAGGCGCTGGGCCGGATCGGCGGCCGCCGGCACCCGCACCTGGGTGGCCAGGCCTAGGGCCCGCAGCAGGCGGATGTGCTGCCAGGTGAGGTCGATCTGGTTGCCGAAGCCCTGGCGGGCGGAATGGGGGAAGGCGTGGTGGTTGTTGTGCCAGCCTTCGCCGAAGGTGAGGGCCGCCACCCAGGGGTTGTTGCGTGAGCGGTCGCCGCTGGCGTGCACCGAGTCGCCCCAGGCGTGGGTGGCGGAATTCACCAGCCAGGTGACGTGGTACACCACCGCCAGACGCAGGGGGATGCCCCAGAGCACCAGGGCCCAGCCGCCGGCACCGGTGATGGTGCCGATCCAGAAGAGCAGGCCGGCCAGCGGCAGCTGCAGGGCCAGAAACCAGCGGTTCAGCCAGCGGTGGTAGGGGTCGAGGGCCAGGTCGCCGGTGAGCCGGGGCACGGCCGCCAGGGCGGGCACGGTGATGAACATCCAGCCCATGTGGCTCCACCAGAAGCCCTTGTTGCTGTCGTGATGATCCGCATCCGTATCGGAGAATTTGTGGTGGTGGCGGTGCAGCCCCACCCAGTCGATCGGCCCGTGCTGGCAGCTGAGGGCGCCGCAGGTGGCGAAGAAGCGCTCCAGCCAGCGGGGCACGCGGAAGGAGCGGTGGCTCAGCAGCCGGTGGTAGCCGATGGTGACCCCCAGGCAGGCGGTGACCCAGTAGAGGATCACCAGGGTGGCTACGGCCTGCGCGCTCCAGAACCTGGGCAGCAGGGCCACCAGGGCAAGGGCGTGCACCGCCACCATGAAGCCGATCACCGGCCAGTTGCGGCCGGGGGGCACCACCAGGGGAGGCCCGCCGTCGCGGGGCTGGTGCAAGGCTTGGGCGCGGCGGTGCACGTCAGCCGCGTTCACGGTGGCGGAACTGCGGGTGTGGCTGGAGCGGGGCGGGCGGGAGGAGAGCGTGGCGGCCATGAAGGACCGACTCCGGATCGGACGTTACGATGATAGCAATACGGATCCCGATCATTTGGGGCATCGAGAACGACTCGCATCAGGACGGGTGGCCTTCGCCCACCTGATCCGCCTCTGGCACAGCGGCAACGGCTGGTCCCACCGGGTTCTGCCCGGCCTGGCGGAAGCGCTCGATCTCGGCCGCGTGCACAACTCCCAGCTCTCGATGCTGCGCAACGGCAAGCTGGCCTCCCCCGGACCGGAGGTGTTCCTGGCCCTGGGGGCGATCAACGGCTGGCTCGCGGCCGAGGCCCCCACCGGCCGGCTCGACGCCCAGCGGGCCGAGCGGCTGCTCGATGGCCACCCCGAGCTGATCGAGGCCCTGCGCAGCTCCGCCCTGCCGGTGCGCGATCCGGATGGCCGCGTGCTCGGCATCGGCGATCTGCTGGAGGTGTTCGTGGGGCAGCGGCCGCCACCGCCCGGCTTCGATCTGCGGGTGGTGGAGCAGGAGGCCCCGGCCCTGAGCGCCGCCTTGGCCCTGCTGTTCACCGCCGGCCGCCCCTGGCGCCTCTGCCGCGACCAGCTGCTGGCGGCCTATCCGGCCGATCGCCGCCAGCGGCGCGAGCGCTTCGCCGCGGTGATGGCCGGCCAGGCCGACTACACCGCCGCCGAACTGGAGGCCGAACTGCCGGACCTGCGCCGCACCCTGGCGCTGCTCGGGGCCGCCGGCGAGGAGGAGCTCAGCGCCGAAGGCTTCCTGGAGCTGCTGCGCCGCCGCGCCGGCGCCGGCCAGACCCCCGATCTGGCTGCGGCGATCCGGCGCGAGTTGCGCGGCGGCTGAAACCGTGGGGCCGTTCAGCCCTGGGGCTGGGGAGCGATCCGCAGCCGCCGGGCCAGGCCCAGGGCCCGCAGCAGGCGGATGTGCTGCCAGGTGATGTCAAATTCGAACCAGCGCAGGCCGTGGCGGGCGCTGGCGGGATGGGCGTGGTGGTTGTTGTGCCAGCCCTCGCCGAAGCTCAGCAGCGCCACCCACCAGCAGTTGCGCGAGAGGTCGGGGCTGTCGAAGTTGCGGTAGCCGAAGGCGTGGGTGGCCGAATTCACCAGCCAGGTGACGTGATACACCAGCACCAGGCGCAGGGGGATGCCCCAGAGCACCAGGCCCAGGCCGCCGCCGTGCACACCGGCCGCCTGGCCGTACCAATAGAGGGCCGCCCCCAGGGGCAGCTGCAGCAGCAGAAACCAGCGGTCGAGCCAGCGGTAGAGGGGATCCCGCTCCAGGTCGCCGGTGAAGCGGTGGATCTCCCGCAGCGCCGGGATCTCGTGCAGCATCCATTCGCTGTGCGACCACCACAGGCCGCGGCCGGCGTCGTGGTGGTCGTTTGGCTGATCGGAGAAGAGGTGGTGGTGGCGGTGCAGGCCCACCCATTCGATCGGGCCGCTCTGGCAGGCCAGCGCCCCCATCAGCACCAACAGCCGCTCCAGCCAGCGGGGGGCTTCGAAGCTGCGGTGCGCCACCAGCCGGTGCAGGCCCAGGGTGACCCCCAGCACGGTCATCCAATAGAGCACTGCCAGCACCACCAGCCCCTGGACGCTCCAGAAGCGGGGCAGCAGGGCGAACACCGCCCCCACATGCATGGCCAACATGAACGCAGTGGTGCCGGCCTTGAGGCGACGCTGGCGCGCCGGCAGGCGCGGGCGTGGGCTGGTCAGCCCCTCCCGCAAGGCGTGCTGACGCCGCCGCGACGGCGACGACTCCAGCGGCTCGCCCGGATGGGGGAGGGCTCCGAACGCCAGGGCCTCGGCGGCAGCTCCGGTGGAGGACTCAGGGGAGGACTCAACGGAGGGGCGTGGGGGCAAGGGGGCAGGCCAAGGGGAACGCGCCAATCTAGCCGCGTGCTTCGGTCCCCCCTGACGGGCAGCATGGCTCCAGCCCCCCGGCTCCGATGACCGTCGCCCCGCCCTGCCTCTCCCCCCCCGAGGCCGCCGATCGCGTCGCGGCGGCCCTGGCGCGCAACGCTCCCCTGGCGGCAGCCCG
>JBILEP010000298.1:0-3154 GCA_044352045.1 Cyanobium sp.
CCTGACGCCGGGCTGGAGGAGTGGCGACAACCCCAGACAAAACAAAACAATTCGTGTAAAGATGTCGTGATTCCGCAACATTCAGAACCCGCCATGGCGCCGCCGCGGCAGCCCCGCCCCCCACCGGATCGGCCAATCCAGCCACTGGCCAGGGGATGCTGTAGGGTGAATCTGATTCAGCGACCACCTTCCAGCGGGTTCCTTCCCCAGGCGGCAAGCCACCAGGCTTCACTCCACCCAGGCCAGAGACTTTCTTCAGGGCATTCAACGAATCGGTTCATAGTTTCTGTTTTTTTCATGACCATTTACGTGGGCAACCTCTCCTTCGAAGCCGAAGTGGAGGACCTTCAGCAACTGTTCGCCGGCTACGGCTCGGTGCGCAAGTGCAGCCTTCCCCTCGATCGGGAAACCGGTCGCAAGCGCGGCTTCGCCTTCGTCGAAATGGCGGAAGCCAACGACGAAGCCAAGGCGATCGCCGATCTCCAGGACGTGGAGTGGATGGGCCGGATGATCCGGGTCAACAAGGCGGAACCCCGTCCGACCGCCTCGAGCGGTGGCGGCCGCTGGTGAGCTGATCCCCAACTCGTTCAGCCCTAGGGGTTGAACGTTGCCGCCCCCCCGGGGGCGGCTTTTTGATGGATAGGCCCATCCATCCCCCGGCCCCCAGCCGACCCTGAGGAGCATGCACCCGTGAACGCCAGCCATCCCCTCCCGGATCCCCTGCCTTCCTGGAACGTTGGCGCCGCCAAGGACGCCCTGCTGGCCTTCGTGGCGCGGGTCAGCACGGAGGGATCCGCTGACTTTGTGCCCCCAGCCGATCGCCTCGCCGTGCACGACAACGACGGCACCCTCTGGCCGGAGAATCCCCTGCCCTTCCAGGCCGCCTTCGCCTTTGATGAACTGCGGCGCCGCCTGCCCGGCGAACCCGAGCTGGCCGCCGATCCGATGGTGCAGGCCGCCCTGGCCGGCGACCTGGCCACGCTGCTGGCGGGGCCCCATTTCGAAGGTCTGCTGCGGCTGGTGGCCCTCACCCACGCCGGCATGACGGTGGAGGAGTTCCAGGGCTGCGTGGAGGCCTGGCTGGCCAGCGCCCGCCATCCCCGCTTCCAGCGGCCCTATGGGGCGCTCACCTACCAGCCGATGCAGGAGCTGCTGCGCTTTCTGGAGGCCCATGGCTTCCGCAATGTGATCGTTTCCGGCGGCGGGGCGGATTTCATGCGGGTGTGGGTGGAGCGGGTGTACGGCATCCCGCCGGAGCAGGTGGTGGGCTCCACGGCCCGCACCACCTTTGCCCTGAAGGACGGCATCCCGGTGCTCACCAAAACCCTGGATTATCTGTTCGTGAACGACCGGGAGGGCAAGCCCTCGGGCATCCACCAATTCATCGGCCGCCGCCCGATCCTCTGCTGCGGGAACAGCGACGGCGACCAGGCGATGTTGCAGTACACCACCATCGCCAACCCCCTGCCCAGCCTGGGGGTGCTGATCCACCACACCGATGCCGAGCGCGAATACGCCTATGACGCGGTGACCAAAAGCACCGGCAAGCTGGTGCACGCCCTGGCCGAGGCCCCCAGCCGAGGCTGGGCGGTGGTGGACATGAAGCGGGACTGGAACACCGTGTTTGCCGCCGAATAGGGCCAGGACGCTTCAGCGTTTCACCGGCACCACCTGCAACCCGATCGGTGCCAAGGCGATCAGGGCCAACTTGACGTGCTGAATCCCGAAAGGGATGCCGATGATCGACACAAAACAGGCCAACGCCGAGGTGAGGTGGCCGATCGCCAGCCACCAGCCGAACAGCAGGAACCAGATCACGTTGCCCACCAGCCCCAGCGGACCGGTGCCGAAATCCATGCGCCCGCTGATCTCCCGCCGGCTGATCGCCTCATAACCGAAGGGCCAGAAGGAGAACTTGCCGATCACAAAGCAGGCCCGCGCCCAGGGGATGCCGATGATCGAGATCGCCGCCAGCAGGCCCACCAGACACCAACCCAGGCCCATCACGAAGCCGCCGAGAACAAACCAGAGCAGATTGAGCAGAAAACGCAGCATGGCCCGCGGGTGGGGTCCACCAGCTTGCCCGATTCCCTGGTCAGGGTTGGCGTGGCTGCCGCCGGAAGGCCCATGTGTCCGAATCGCCTAGCCTGCAAGCCATGGAGGATTCCGGTGACCGGAGCAAGCGTGAGGCCTTGGAGTTGGGTCTGAGCACTTTCCTACGACTCCAACATCAAGGGGAGATCCGCGCGTTCCGCGGGCGGCTGCCCTGGGAGGGTGATTGAGAAGCCCCCCAGGGGCATCTCCGCCCAAGCTGATGGCCAAGACCCTGAGGTGCTTCCCATGGCGGAGCGAGCCGGCGCAGCCGACGGCGCCGCCCGAGTGGAGCTTCTCTGCCGGGGCGTGGTGCAGGGGGTGGGGTTCCGGCCGGCGGTCTGGCGGCTGGCGCGGGAGCTGGGGTTGGTGGGATCGCTGGCCAACGTGGCCGGCGGGGTGGCCCTGGAGTTGCAGGGGGAGCGGCCGGCGCTGCAGGCGTTTCTGCGACGGCTTCCCCAGGAGCTGCCGGCGGCGGCGCGGCTGGAAGCCCTTGAACCCCGCTGGTTCCCGCCGCAGGAGCCCGCGCCTGAGGGTCTGCGCATCGAGGTGGATCCCCCGCGTTCCCTGGGCATCGGCCTGATCGCCCCCTCCCTGGTGGCTGATCGCGCCCCCTGCCCGGACTGCCGCCGCGAGCTGCTGGATCCGGCGAATCGCCGCTTCCGCTATCCCTTCCTCAGCTGTTGCGTCTGCGGGCCGCGCTATTCGATCGCCACCGCCGAGCCCTTCGCCCGCGCCCACACCAGCCTCGCCGCCTTTCCCCTCTGCCCCGCCTGCCAGGCCGAATTCGAGGACCCGGCCGATCGCCGCTTCCATGCCGAAACGATCGGCTGCGCCGCCTGCGGGCCGCGCTTGCGGCTACTGGATCCGGAGGGGATGGAGCTGGCCGGGGATGGGGTCCCGGCGGACTGGCAGGGTGACCCGGCTGGCGATGAGGGCCAATCCGATCCCCTGGCGGCGGCGGTTGCCCTTTTGCGCTCCGGAGCCATCCTCGCCCTGCAAGGGGTGGGCGGCTTCCAACTGCTGGCGAACGCCACCGATGCGGCCGCCGTGGCTCGCCTGC
>JBILEP010000300.1:0-3151 GCA_044352045.1 Cyanobium sp.
TCGCCGAGCATCTGGTCGGCGGACTCCGCCAGCTGAATCAGGGTGTAGGCGCGGGTCTTGCTGATCTCCCGCTCCCGCAGCCATTGCAGGAAATTCGTGCCGCGGTTCTCACCACCGCGGCGCTCCCGGTCGCGGGCGGCCCTCAGGATGCGACCCCGCCAGATCTCCGTCTGGAGATCAAAGCGGTCGCACACCGCCCAGGCCTCATCGAGCCGGGCGTGGAACTCGAGGCTGCCGACCGCTTCATCCTCCGGGTCAGGCAGCTCAAGGGTGAAGGCGGGCGCCTCGTTCTGGAGCATCGACGGCGGCGGATGGGGGAAAGGGATGCTGCCATGGACTCTGCCGGCACGCGGCGGCGACGATTCGTGACACCTCGGACGCCAGCGCCTAACGCTGCAGGTAGGGTCGCCAGGAAGCCACCCCAAACCCCGAAGCGCAGCGATGGCCATCTCCCGCGGCGACAAAGTGCGCATCAAGCGTCCTGAGTCCTACTGGTTCAACGAGGTCGGAACCGTGGCCACGGTTGACACCTCCGGCATCCGCTACCCCGTCGTGGTGCGTTTCGAGAAGGTCAACTACAACGGCTACAGCGGCTCCGAAGGCGGCATCAACACCAACAACTTCGCCGAAAGCGAGCTGGAGAAGGCCTGAGGCCTGGGGCGAGCGCGCCCCCGCCGCGGTGCCCGAACTTCCCGAAGTCGAGACCGTCCGGCGCGGCCTGCAGGCCCAGACCCACGGTCTGCAGATCTGCCGGGTCGAAGTTTTGCGGGCCCGCGCCATCGCCAGCCCTCCAGATCCAGAGCTGTTCGCCCTGGGGCTGAAGGATTGTTTTCTCGGCAACTGGCAACGGCGTGGCAAGTACCTGCTGGCTGATCTGTTCGACCAGGAGGGCGGCGACGCCGGCCGCTGGGGTGTACACCTGCGCATGACTGGGCAGTTCCTCTGGCTGGAGGAGCCCCGTCCGCCCTGCTCCCACACCCGCGTGCGGCTGTTCAGTCCCAGCGGAGCTGAGTTGCGCTTCGTGGACACCCGCAGCTTCGGCCAGATGTGGTGGATCCCGCCGGGGGTCGCTGCGCAGGACGTGATGGCCGGCCTGGCCAGGCTGGGGCCGGAGCCCTTCGCGCCGGAGTTCGATGCCGACTGGCTGGCGAATCGGCTGCGCGGCTCAAGCCGGCCAATCAAGTCGGCGCTACTGGATCAGGCACTTGTTGCCGGCGTTGGCAACATCTATGCCGATGAAAGCCTCTTCGCCGCGGGCATCGCCCCCCACACCGCCAGCGGCCGCCTGCGGCGACCCCAGCTGGCAACCCTGCGGGACGCCCTAGTGGAGGTGCTGCGCACCAGCATCGGCGCCGGCGGCACCACCTTCAGTGACTTCCGCGACCTGAGCGGCCTCAACGGCAACTACGGCGGCCAGGCCTGGGTGTACCGGCGGGGGGGCGACCCCTGTCGCCGCTGCGGCACCCCCATCCGGCGGGAGCGGCTCGGCGGGCGCAGCAGCCACTGGTGCCCAAGCTGCCAACGCTGAGCGCAGCGATCGATGCGCTTGACTCGAAGCAGATCCCCCTCCTCCGTGCCTTCCCCCCCGCTGCCCAACTCCCCCTTCCCCACCGGTTCCAGCGGGGACCTGGCGGAGCTGGCCGCCACGGCGGAGCTCGCCGTCGGCCTGAGCGAAACCATGGCGGCCCTGCATCGGCGGGGATGGTGTGATGGCACAGGCGGCAATTTCAGCTGCACCCTCAGCCATCAGCCCTTGCGGCTGCTGATGGCACCCAGCGGCGTTGACAAGGGATCGGTCAGTCCCGAGGCCCTGATCGTCGTCGACGGAGAGGGACGGGTGATCCAGGGCAGCGGCAGGGCCAGCGCCGAAACCCTGCTGCACCAGGCCATCGTGGCGGAGCGCCAGGCGGGCGCGGTGCTGCACACCCACTCCCAGGCCGGTACCTTGCTTTCGCGTTACCACGCGCCGGCCGCTGGCGAGCCGGTGAGCCACCTGGAGATCGAGCAGCTGGAGATGCTCAAGGGGCTCGAAGGCATCACCAGCCACGACAGCCGCATCCACATCCCCGTGCTCGCCAACGACCAGGATCTGGAGCGACTCAGCGCCGCGGCGAGGCCCCACCTGGCGGATGCTCCCCACGGCCTGCTGATCGCCGGCCATGGCCTTTACGCCTGGGGAGCGACCCTAGCCATCGCCCGCCGCCACCTGGAGATTCTGGAGTTTCTGCTGGAGCAGCATTGGCGCCACTTGCTGCTGGAGGCTCTCCAGCGCGCCGGCCGTCGATGACGTTGCCCATCCGCCATGTGCTGCTCGACATCGAAGGCACCACCTGCCCGGTGTGCTTCGTGAGCGAGACGCTCTTCCCCTATGCGGCCGAGCGCATGGCGGGCTTCCTGGAGGCTCGGGGGGAGGACGACACGGTCCAGGCGCTGATGGCCCAGGTGGCCCAGGCCTGGCGGGATGATCCGCACCCAGCTGCCCAGGCCCTGAGGCAAGTGGCGCCCGAAAACGCCAGTTCAGCGAGACAGGTGCTCCCTTACCTGCGCTGGCTGATCCAGCAGGACCGCAAACTCACCGCACTGAAGGACCTGCAAGGACTGATCTGGGAAGAGGGCTATGCCAGCGGGGCGCTGCAGGGCCCCCTTTACCCCGACGTGCCGCCCGCGCTGCGCCGCTGGCGTGCCGCTGGGCTGGGATTGGCGGTGTATTCCTCCGGTTCGGTGAGAGCCCAGCAACTGATCTACGGTCACAGCAACGCCGGCGATCTGCGCGGCTTGTTTCAGCACTGGTTCGACACCCGAATCGGCTCCAAACAGGAGAGCGCCAGCTATCGCGAGATCGTCACTCTGCTTGGGGTCCCAACCGGTAGCGTGCTGTTCATCAGCGACTCCGTCTCGGAGCTGAAGGCTGCCGCCGCCAGCGGCCTAGCCGTTCTGCTGTGCGACCGGGACAACAGCTCGGCCAGTCCACCGGACAGCGAAGGATTTGCTGTGATCCAGTCGTTTGAGGGTTTGGATCCAGACGCCCACACCTGATACGTCCGATCACAGGCTAGATCTCCAACAAAAAAAGCCACCCCAACAGGGGTGGCATGGTGTGCGGTCAAGCCGCGGTGATGGTGCCGAGAAACCCCCGGACTGGAAAAATTTT
>JBILEP010000044.1:0-11174 GCA_044352045.1 Cyanobium sp.
GGTCTGGCCGAGGGCCTGCTCCAGATCCGTGTCCGTGAGGGGTTCGAGGCCCTGGGGCAGGCTCTGCCCCGCCAGGGGATCGCTGGCGCCATCGAGCCGCAGCCGCAGGCTGTCGGCGGCCGGGGCAGGCCAGAGCGCAGCCGGGTTTGCCCCGGTGGGCGCCAGCCGGGTGGGGCGCACCGCCCGCAGGGCGCCCAGATCGGTGAAGCGCCAGGCTTCCTCCCGGCGGGAAGGCAGGGGCCGCTCGCGCAGCCCTTCCAAGCCCCGTCGGCGCACCGCCGCCAGCGGCCCGGCGGCATCCGGGGGAGCGGCCTGCTCCTCCGCCGCCAGCGCCGCCAGCAGCGCCTCGCTCCAGGCATCGCCGCTCAGGGCGCCGGCCGGTGGCACATCCAGGGAGGCACTCACCATCAGCCCACCTCCGCCGGGATGCGCTCCAGGGCGGCGAGTTCCTCGTCCACCCAGTCGTAGCCGCGCTCCTCGAGCTCGAGGGCGAGCTCCTTGCCGGCCGTGCGCAGGATGCGGCCCGCCGCCATCACGTGCACGAAGTCGGGGGTGATCTCCTCCAGCAGGCGTTGGTAGTGGGTGATCAGGAGGGTGGTGTTGTCGGGTCCGGCCAGGTGGTTCACGCCGGCGGCCACGGTGCGCAGGGCGTCGATGTCGAGGCCGGAATCGGTTTCATCGAGGATTGCCACCACCGGCTCCAGCAGGGCCATCTGCAGGATCTCGTTGCGCTTCTTCTCGCCGCCGGAGAAGCCCTCATTCACCGAGCGATCGAGGAAGGCGGCATCCATCTGCACCAGCCGCAACCGCTCCCGCACCAGATCCTCGAAGGCGAAGGTGTCGAGCTCCTCCTCACCGCGGGCCAGGCGGCGGGCATTGGTGGCCACCCGCAGGAACTCCAGATTGCTGACGCCGGGAATCTCGATCGGATACTGGAAGCCGAGGAACAGCCCGGCCCGGGCCCGCTCCTCGGGCGCCAGGGCCAGCAGGTCATCGCCCTTGTAAAGCACGGTGCCGCTGGTGACGCGATAGGCCGGATGGCCGGCCAGCAGCTTGGAGAGGGTGCTCTTGCCGCTGCCGTTGCGACCCATCACCGCGTGGATCTCGCCGGCCCGCAGGGTGAGGCTCACCCCCCGCAGGATCGGCTGCTCCTCCACGCAGGCGTGCAGATCACGGATCTCAAGCAGGACCGGGGCGTCGGGGCGGATCACGATGGCGGCGAGGGTGGAAGGAAGGGGCGCGGAACGGAACGGGGCGGCGACGGCTCAGCCGACGGAACCCTCGAGTTTGAGGGAGAGAAGTTTGTCAGCTTCGGCGGCGAATTCCATCGGCAGCTGGTTGAACACATCGCGACAGAAGCCGCTCACCATCATCGACACCGCTTCCTCAAAGCCGATGCCGCGGCTCTGCAGATAGAAGAGCTGGTCGGCGGAGATGCGGGAGGTGCTGGCCTCGTGCTCAATGCTGGCGTCGGGCTGCTGGCAGCGGATGTAGGGGTAGGTGTTGGCCGCCGCCTGATCGCCGATCAACATCGAATCGCACTGGCTGTAATTGCGGGCCCCCACGGCCTGTGGACCGATCTGCACCAGGCCCCGGTAGCTGTTGGCGGAATGGCCAGCGCTGATGCCCTTGCTCACGATCGTGGAGCGGGTGCGCGGGCCCACGTGCACCATCTTGGTGCCGGTGTCGGCCTGCTGGCGGTTGTTGGTGAGGGCCACGGAGTAGAACTCGCCGACGCTGTCGGCACCTAGCAGCACGCAGCTCGGATATTTCCAGGTGATGGCCGAACCGGTTTCCACCTGGGTCCAGCTGATGCGGCTGCGGGCCCCGCGGCACTGGCCGCGCTTGGTGACGAAGTTGTAGATGCCGCCGACGCCATGCTCATCGCCGGCATACCAGTTTTGCACGGTGGAATATTTGATCGAGGCGTCATCCAGGGTGACGAGCTCCACCACGGCGGCGTGCAGCTGGTTGGTGTCAAACATCGGCGCCGTGCAGCCCTCCAGGTAGCTCACAGAGGCGCCCTCTTCAGCGACGATCAAGGTGCGCTCGAACTGGCCCGTGTCGCCCGAATTGATGCGGAAGTAGGTGGAGAGCTCCATCGGGCACTCCACACCGCGGGGGATGAACACAAAGGAGCCATCGCTAAACACCGCCGAATTGAGGGCGGCGAAGAAGTTGTCGTTGCTGGGCACGACGGTGCCGAGATAGCGCTCGATCAACTCCGGATGCTCACGCACCGCCTCGCTGATCGAGCAGAAGATCACTCCGTGCTCCGCCAGCTTCTCTTTGTACGTGGTGGCGATCGAGACGCTGTCGAACACCGCATCCACGGCCACATTGGTGAGCCGCTTCTGCTCGCTCAGGGGAATGCCGAGTTTGTCGAAGGTTTCCAGCAGGCGCGGATCCACCTCATCGAGGCTCTGCTTCTTCTCCTGAGCGCGGGGAGCGGCGTAATAGATGATCTCCTGGTAATCGATCGGAGGATGGCCGAGGGCCGCCCAATCCGGCTCCCGCATGCGCAGCCACTGCCGGTAGGCACGCAGCCGGAATTGCAGGAGAAAATCTGGCTCCTGCTTCTTGGCCGAGATCAGGCGAACCACATCTTCGCTGAGACCTTTGGCGATCTTGTCGGTTTCGATGTCCGTGACGAACCCATATTTGTAGGGCTGACTGACCAGATCACCAACGGCACTACTCATCGCTCTCAACCGGCGGTAAGGGACTTGATCTCCTCGAGCGAGATCGATTGGCTCTCGCCGCGGAAGGGGTTGTCTTCGGTGAGGAAGAGCATGCAATGGCACTCCTTGCGCTCCCGCATCGGCACGCACGGGCAGTTCCAGAACGCCTGCTGCACCTCCGCTTCCTTGTCTTCGTAGTGGCGGCAGGGGCAGAGGGCGCCGCCCAGCTCATCCTTGTGGCGGGCGAGGCCCTCCAGCACCACGGCGGTGACCCCGGGGTCGCTGCAGAAATAAGTGCCGGTCCGCTGGGCGTAGGTTTCGGCGAACTTGCGGATCACCTCCAGGCTCTCGGAGCCTTGGGCGGTGCTGGCGGGGGCGTCGGACATGGGGTCTCGGGGGGAGGAGCCGGGCAAGCTCACGCCGCGGAACGGACGGGCGACAACGGGAGAAACGAAACGGTTTGGTTTCGTTACTTGTCGAGCCTAGGGCAGGGCCGCGGCGCATGGGGGCGAACGGCCATTGTGCCAACCGGAGCCGCGCACCGAGCCTCCATTGCCCTGTCGCCCGTGGCATGGTGGACGGGAGCCTTCCGAACCATGGCCGCACCGGCCCTCCCCCACCCCCCGAAGCCCCCGGTGGCCCCCACGCGTGAGGCGGTTCTGGCCCGTCTGCTGCGGCATGGCGATGCCACCGCCGCCGATCTGGCCCTGCAGCTGGCGGTGTCCGTCCAGGTGATGCGCCGCCACCTGCGCAGCCTGGAGGAGGAGGGCCTCGTGGAGGCCAGCCCTACCGCCGAAGGTCCGGGCCGGCCCAGCAACCGCTGGCGTCTCACCGAGGCGGGCCAGGGCCGCTTCACCGATGGCAGCGGCGATTTCGCCCTGGGCCTGCTCCATTCCCTCTCCACCAGCCTCTCCCCGGCCCAGATCGAGGAGCTGATGCTCCAGCAGGCGGAGGACAAGGCCGCCGGTTACCGCAGCCGCATCGGCGCCGGCACCCTGCCGGAGCGCCTGGAGCGCCTGGTGGAGCTGCGCCGCCGCGAGGGCTTCGTGGCCGAACTCCGCCCCGACCCCGAGATCGCCGGCGCCTGGATCATCAGCGAGTTCCACTGTTCGGTGATGCGCATCGCCGAGGAGTTCCCGATGGTGTGCGACCAGGAGCTGCAGCTGATTCGCCGCACCTTCCCCGATTGCCTGGTGGAGCGGGTCCACTGGCGCCTGGAGGAGGGCCATTCCTGCGGCTTCCGCCTGCGGCCGGTCGCAGCCTCGGCCTGAGGGCGCGGCGGGTCGGATCAGCAGCCATGATCAGCGAATCGGAACTGCGCACGTTGGAGTCCACCCTGCTGCCGGCCCTGGAGCGCCATCACCTGCGCCTGCTGGCCCATGGGTTGCGCACCCTCCAGGCGGTGGCGGGGGCCGGCGGGGCCCTGCCCAGCCGCGAGGCCCTCGCCGCCTGGGCCGCCGCCCAGGCCGCCATCGCCGCTGACCCCAGCTTCCGCGAGGCCTTCATCGACCAGATGCTCGGCCTCGGCGTGCAGCTGGAGCGCATCGCCGCCGCAGCGGTCGGAGCGGAGGCCCCCTCCCCCCGCGGCCCCCTCGATCTGGAGCTCGACGACCTGGTGCGCTGGGCCCGCGCCCAGGCCGATCGCCGCCTCAACGAGGCAGACCCGGCCAGCCCACCACCAGGCTGACCCCCAGCAGCGCGGCGAATGCCGCCAGCACCCCCACGGCACCGGGCCGATCGCCCTCCAGGCCGGCCAGGGGCACGGCCATCACCGGCGCCGTGGAGAGCAGCGCCACCGCCAGACCGCCGGGCAGACCGGCCAGGGCCCACTGCTGCAGCTGGAGTCCGGCGCTGGTGCCGAGCAGGGTGGCCAGCAGCAGCCAGGGCCAGCGCCGCTTCGCCAGCCGGGGGCGCCGCCCGGGCCGGGGCAGGCCCGGCAGCAGGGGCAGCAACACCACGGTGGCCGCCATCAGCCGGATCGTGGCCGCCTGCAGCGGCGCGATGCCGCCGCCGGCCAGGGCCGCCCGCGACAGCAGCGCGCCGCTCACCCCGCAGAGCACGGCCGCCAGGGCCATCAGCAGCCCCAGCCGATCCGCCGCCTGGTTGCTGGCCGCCTCCGGCGGCCCCTGGCGCGCCACCAGCAGCACCGCCAGGCTGATCAGGCCGATGCCCAGCCATTGCTCCAGGCGGGGCACCTCCCCCAGCAGCACCACTCCCGCCACGGCGGAGACGGCCGGCCCGCCGCTGTCGAGGGTGAGGGTGCGGCGGGTGCCGAGGCGGCGCAGGGCGGCGAAGAACAGGCTGTCGCCGGCGGCGATGCCGATCGCCCCGCTCAGGGCCAGCAGCAGCAGGGTCCGCGTCTCCCCCCGCCAGGGCAGCAAGGCCAGCAGGGGCAGCTGCAACGTGAGGGCGATCAGGTTCTTCAGCAGGTTCAGCTGGCCGCCGCTGAGGGAGGTGGGCAGGCGCCGCCAGATCAGGCTGGCGAGGGTCCAGCAGAGGGCGGCCGCCAGGGCGGCGGAGGCGGCGGCGGGCACGGCGGCGACGGCTGGCTTGCGATCATGGCGCTCTCCGCCACCCCCCGCCGTGAGCGCATCGATCGAGGACGCCCTGGGCTTCTTTCGGCTCAGCTGCGGGCGCTGGCGCTCCCAGCGCAGCAGCCATCACCTGCTGCATCGCCGCGCCGAGGCCGGCGGCTCCTTCATCGAAGTGGTGGAGCTCGGCCGGGATGACGAGCGCCTGCGGGCGATCGCGGCCCTGCATCAGCAGGATCCGGCCGCCGTGGTGGGGGGCTGCCGCGTCACCTGGAGCGGCTCGATGGCCTGGGACAAGGCCGGCGAGGCCCACGAGGGCCAGAGCGTTTTCGCCCTGATCCCCACCGATGAGCGGGGCCGCTCCGGACTGCTGCTGCGCGACCGCGGCTACGCCGAGACCGCGCCGGTGGCGGGCCATTTCGCGATGGACGCCCGCGATGAGCTGGTGCTCACCACCGAGTACGAAACGATGAGCAGCCTGGAGCGCTTCAGCTTCGCTGGTCGGGATGTGCGCCTGCGCACCAGCACGGTGCAGGGGCTCTCCAACACGGCGTCCTTCTGCGTGGAAACCCGCCTGCCCTCCCCGGAGGCCGCTGAGGCGGCGGCGGTGCCCGCGAGCCCGCAGCAGCCTGCAGACGACGGCGCCCTGTCCCCCTTCGGCTGGTAGGCGCCGGCCGCCGGCCGGTGCGGTGGCCAACGTTACGGACTGTGAGTCCTCGCCTGAGCCCGGCAGGGCTGCCGACGCCGCACTTCTACGATCCCTCCGACGGACGCTGAAGCACGCGTGGCAATCCCCCTCCTCAACTACGCCCCCACCACCCAGAACTCCCGGGTGAACCCGCTGCGGGTGGGCTCCGACGAGGATCCCAAAGCTGCGTCGATGGACAAGGCCATGGACCGCGAAGACCAGAACTTCGTGATCGAGGCCGCTTACCGCCAGATCTTCTTCCACGCCTTCAAGGTCGACCGCGACCGCACCCTGGAAAGCCAGCTGCGCGATGGTCAGATCACGGTGCGGGATTTCATCCGCTCCCTCTGCCTGTCGGACACCTTCACCCGCAGCTTCTACAACCTCAACAACAACTACAAGGTGGCCCGCCACCTGGTGGAGAAGCTGCTGGGTCGCACCACCCACGGCAAGTCGGAGGAGATCGCCTGGTCGGCGGTGCTGATGACCCGCGGCGTGCGCGGCATGGTGGACGACATCCTTGATTCCCAGGAGTACCTGGAGGCCTTCGGCTACGACACCGTGCCCTTCCACCGCAACCGGGTGGTGGGATCCCGTGAGGTGGGTGAAACCCCCTTCAACCTCACCTCCCCCCGCTACGACGAGTACTACCGGGGCATCCTGGGCTTCCCCCAGGTGGTGTACACCGGCACCGCCCGCTCCTTCCCCCAGCGCGCCCAGCAGCGCCGTGGCGGCTTCCCCGAGGACTACCTCCCCTGGGTGCGCACCCTGCCCGCCCTGCGCGGCGTGGGCAGCCCCCAGGGCAACACCGGCATGGATTACCTGGCCAAGGTGCCGTACCGCAGCATCGGCCGCTGACGGCCCTGAGCATCAGGCGCGCCAAGTGGTCAGTGGATGCTGACCGCCTGGCGCGCTTTTTGTCGTGTGCGGCAGAACACCTGCAGAATGATCCCAAACGAAATCTGAAAGTGGTGAGCCAGAACTCGCTCCAGAGCCTCGCCCTGATGACCCTCCGTCAACTGCGGCAGATCGCGAGCGACGTTGGCGTCAGCCTCTACAGCCGGAAGTCGAAGGAGGAGCTGGTGGATGCCATCAGTGCCTACCAGGAGCAAAGCGGCCGCAGCCTGGAGGCGATCGAGGCGGAGATGAGCCCGGCGCCCCGCCCGCAGGCGGAAACCCGTGTGGTGTTCCTGCCGCGTGACCCGCAATGGGCCTATGTGTTCTGGGAGATCGCCGAGGACGACCGGGACGAGGCGATGGCCGCCGGCGCCAGCCAGCTCTGCCTGCGGGTGGCGGATGTCACCGGCCTGCCTGGCGGCTCCTCCCACCCCCACACCCTCCAGGAGGTGGTGGTCGACAGCCATGCCACCGAGTGGTACCTGCCGGTGCCGCTGAGCGATCGCGATTATCGGGTGGAGCTGGGCTACCGCAAGGGCACCGTCGGCGGCTGGATCCCCCTGGCCTTCTCCTCCGTGGCCCGGGTGCCGGCCCTGCACCCCAGCGAGCAGATCCTCGACCAGTTCGTGCCCTTCTCGCTGGAATCCTCCTCCTCCCCCTCCCCGCTGCCAGCCCTGCCTTCGGAGCCCTCCGATTCCGGGTTGCACGAGCGCCTGTACCAGACGGCCACCTCCCGCTGGCGCCACCTGGGCCGCGGCTCGGAGGCCTTCCACGAACTCGACCACGACTCTGCTGCTGGTCTGCAGGCTTCGGGCGTTGGCTTCTGGGCCAGCGGCCGCAGCGAATCGGGCGCAGGCCTGGTGCCCACCCGCCAGCGCTCCTTCTGGCTGGTGGCTGACGCCGAGCTGATCGTCTACGGCGCCACCGACCCCTCCGCCCACCTGTCGATCGGCAGCGAGGAGGTTCCCCTTTCCCCCGAGGGCACCTTCCGCATCCAGGTGCCCTTCCGCGACGGGGTGCAGGTGTACCCGATCGAAGCGATCGCCGCCGATGGCGAGCAGAGCCGCAGCATCACCCTGGAATTCCGCCGCACCACCCCGGAAGACAACAGCAATCCCGCCAGCCAGGCTGCGGCGGAGTGGTTCTGATGACCAGCAGCCCCTCCCCTGCAGGCGATTCGCGCGCCGCTCTGCGCGTGGTGGTGGCGGCCACGCCGCTGCTCGGCTCGATTGCCTTCCCCTTGGTGGTGCCCCTGCTGATGGTGCGGGTGAGCCTCAGCGCCGGGATGCTGGCCGCGGTGATCATCGGTTCGCTCTGGTTTGTGGCGATGCTGCGCACCTCGGAGATGCCCAGCCACAACTAAACCCTGGCCGCGCCCTCCGCGTCAGGCCGATTAGTCTCCAAGGGTCTACCTCGTGATGCATGGGTAGCCCGATCAGCAAGGAGGTGTTCCTGGCCCGTGCCATGGCCCGCTTTGGCTCGCGCTACCTGTACGAGGCGATCGTCTACAAGAGCTTCAAAACGCCGATCCGCATCCGCTGCAGCCTGCATCCGGTGAAGGAGATCAGCATCACCCCGGAGAAGCACCTGCAAACCACGGGGGGCTGCAAATACTGCCTGCGCGACAGCCGCATCCGCATGCTGGAGCGCGAACTGCAGCGCGACGCGATCGTGCGACCGGAAGGGCTGGGCGAGCGCCAGGGCCAGCAGGTCCGCGCCGGGGAATCCTGAGGCCATCCATCGTTGCCTCAGGCGCGCGCCATGCGCCGGCCTCCTCTCCTCCCCTGCGCCCTGCTGCTCGCCGCGGGCTTGTGCGGCTGTGGCATCGCCCCGGCCTCCCGCCAGGGCTCCCCCGCCGCCGGCCTGCCCCTGCCGCCGGGCATCCAGGTGGCCTTCAACCACCGCGGCGAGAGCCGCTACCGCAGTCCGGTGAGCGGCCGCTGGCGCCAGGGGGATGACCTGGAGGCGATGGTGATCGCCAGCATTGCGGAGGCGCGCCACGAAATCCTGGTGGCGGTCCAGGAGCTCTCCCTCAGCCGGGTGGCCGAAGCCCTGGTGGCGGCCCAGGGGCGGGGGGTGCGGGTGGCGGTGGTGCTGGAGAACACCTACTCCCAGCCCTGGAGCCAGCAGCACCCGGCCGATCTCACGCCCCACCAACGGCTGCGGGTGGAGCAGCTGCGGGCCCTCGGCCAGGGGGACGCGGTGGCGATCCTGCAGCGCGCTGGCGTGCCCCTGATCGACGACACCGCCGACGGCAGCCGCGGCAGTGGCCTGATGCACCACAAATTTCTGGTGGCCGATCGCCGGGTGGTGGTGACCGGCTCGGCGAACTTCAGCCCCTCCTGCGTGCATGGCGACGCCGACGACCCGCGCAGCCGCGGCAATGTCAACCACCTGCTGCGTTTCGAGAGCCCCGCCCTGGCGGGTCTGTTCCGCCAGGAGTTCCAGCGGATGTGGGGCGATGGGCCCGGCGGCGCGCCGGACAGCCGCTTCGGGCTGGCCAAGGGCGGCGGCGGACCGCAGCGGGTGCGGGTGGGCTCCACGCCGGTGGAGGTGCTCTTCTCCCCCCACCGCCGCCGCGATCCCCACCACGGCCTGGCCTGGTTGGAGGCCCAGCTGGAGGGGGTGCGGCGGCGGCTCGACCTGAGCCTGTTTGTGTTTTCCGGCCAGAACCTGGCCGATGCCCTGGCGCGTCTCCAGGCCCGGGGGGTGCGCATTCGGCTGGTGGCGGATCCCGGCTTCGCCCATCGCTCCTTCAGCGAGGTGCTCGACCTGCTCGCCATCAGCCAGCCCGACCACCGCTGCCGCCTGGAGGCGGGCAACCGTCCCTGGAGCCAGGCGCTGGAAGGGGTGGGCACGCCCCGGCTGGCGCCCGGCGACAAGCTCCACCACAAATTCGCCGTGCTCGATGGCCGGCGGGTGATCACCGGCAGCTTCAACTGGAGCCCGTCGGCGGCGCACCAGAACGATGAAACGTTGCTGCGGTTGGATTCCCCCCTGCTGGCCCGCCATTTCCAGGCGGAGATGGACCGGCTCTGGCGCGGCGCCGAGCTGGGGGTGACGGCCCGGCTGGAGCGGCGGCGGCAGCGCCGGGCGCGGATCTGTGGCAGCGGGCAGCAGGCCAGGCGTACGATCGAGTCAGCGTTGGCGGAACGCGCCTCGACCCCATGGACCCCGCCCCCAGCTCCCGCTCCCAGTCGCCGCAGCTCGACGCCATCAATCTGATGCTGCGCGACCTGCACACCCGCCACGACGAGATCCGCCACCGGGCCGCCTTCCGCGGCTGCACCGGCGAGTTGCTCACCGTGCAACAGGAACTGGTCGACTACCTGCTGGCCAAGAAGCACAAGCTGCAGGGCCTGGCCTCCTCAAACCCGGAGGCGGACCGCAATTACAACTCCTTCACCTGAACCCACCGCCCCGGCGGGCGAGGTGGGCTCGGATGGTGTGGTGATCGTGGGGGCGGGGCCGGCGGGATCCGCCCTTGCCGTTGCCCTCTCCGGCCAGGGGATTCCCGTCACCCTGCTGGAGGCCAGCCGCCGCGGCGAGCGCCAGTTCCGCGGCCAGGGGTTGATGCCCAGCGGCCTGGAGGCGCTGCGGGCGCTGGGGCTTGATCCGTTGCCCCCTGCGCTGCCGCAGCGGCCGTTGACGGGCTGGAGCTTCGTGCTCGATCGCCGGCTGGTGTTCTCGGTGGCGGAGCCGATGGGCAGCGCCGCGCCCTGCACCCTGATCGAGCAGGCGGCGCTGCTGCGCCACTGGCGCGAGGTGCTGGGGGAGCGCGCGGGGGTGCGGCTGCGGGTGGGCCAGCCGGTGGTGGCTCTGCTGGAGGAGGGGGAGCGGGTGTGCGGCGTGCGGTTGGCGGATGGCGGCGCGCTGCGGGCGGAGCTGGTGGTGGCCTGCGATGGCCGCGATTCCACGCTGCGGCGCCTCTCCGGCCTGCCCGTTCACCAGGAGCCGGAGGCGATCGAGGTGCTCTGGTTCCGCTTCAGCGCGCCGGCCTGCGGGGCGATCGAGCGCTGGCTCGCCGGCCGCTTCGTCACCCTGGTGGGGGCGGGCGGCAGCGGCGCCCTTTTCCAGCGGGCTGATGCGGGCGTGCAATTGGGTTGGGTGGGTGGCGCGGGCGAGGCCGCGGCGATCGACTGGCCAGAGCGTTGGGCGGCCGCGGCGCCGCCGGAGCTGGCCGCCCTGTTGCGCGCCCTGCCGGCGCGGGCGGTGCGGGGGCCGGTGCGGCTGCCGCTGCGGGTGGGCCTGGCCGAGCGCTGGCAGCGCCCCGGCCTGCTGCTGCTGGGCGACGCCGCCCATCCGATGAGTCCGGTGCGGGCCCAGGGGCTGAACATGGCGCTGCGGGACGCGGTGGTGGCCGCCGCCCAGCTGGTG
>JBILEP010000301.1:0-3107 GCA_044352045.1 Cyanobium sp.
GGTTCCCCCGCCTTCCCGATCCGCTCGATGCTCGGCGGCGGCAGCGAGATCGCCTCCCTCTTCCTGCAGCCGATCCCCGGTTCCGACACCGCCGTGCTGCTCGGGCTGCAGAAGGCGCTGCTGGAGCGCGGCGCCATCGCCTGGGAGTTCGTGAAGGCCCACAGCGACGGCTGGCAGGCCCTGATCGCCCAGATCGAGAGCACCTCCTGGGACACGATCGGCGCCCGCTGCGGCCTCAGCCGCGAGGAGCTGGAGCACGCCGCCGCCCGCCTGGCCGCCTGTCGTGCCGTGGTGTTCGCCTGGGCGATGGGGATCACCCACCACGCCAACGGCACCGACAACGTGCAGGCGATCGCCAACACCGCCGTGCTCACGGGCAACGTGGGCCGCCCCGGCGCCGGCACCATGCCGATCCGCGGCCACTCCAATGTGCAGGGCTTCGGCTCGATGGGGGTGACCGTGAACCTGCGCGAACCGATGCGCCAGGCGCTGGAGGCCCTGCTCGGACGTTCTCTCAGCCCCGTGCGCGGCTACGACACCCGTGCCCTGATCGACGCCGCCGACCGCGGCGCCGTCGACACCCTGCTGTGCCTCGGCGGCAACCTGTTCGGCGCCAATCCCGACAGCACCCAGGCCCGCCGCGCCCTCGGCCGCATCGACACGGTGATCTACCTGGCCACCAAGCCCAACACCGGCCATTTCCATGGCCTCGCCGCCCGCCAGACCCTGCTGCTGCCGGTGTTCAACCGCTTCGAGACGCCCCACCGCACCACCGTGGAATCCGGCAACAACTGGGTGCGCCTCAACGAACCCGGCACCACCCACCTGCGCAGTGGTCAGCTGATCAGCGAGGTGGCGTTCCTCGCGGAACTGGCCCACCGCCTGCTCGGCGACGATCCGATCGACTGGCGGCGCCTTCACGATCCGCAGTATGTGCGCGCGTTGATCGCCCGCACCGTGCCCGGCTACCAGGCGATCGCCGACATCGACACCACCCACCGCGAATTCGAGGTGGCCGGTCGCGTCTTCGCCGCACCTCGCTTTGCCACCGCCAATGGCCGCGCCCAGCTGGCCCCCACCCCCCTGCCCGATCTCGCCCTGCCCGAGCCCAGTCACTTCGGCGGCCTGGCGCCTGGCCAGCGGGGCCTGGTGCTCAGCCTGATCACCGCCCGCAGCTACGGCCAGCACAACACCGTGGTGTACAAGGCCGGCGACAGCTACCGCGGCATGCCCCACCGCGACACGATCCTGATGAATCCGGAAGACATCGCCGCCACTGGCCTGGCCGCCCACCAGCGCGTCAGCGTGCAGGGCGACGCCGGCCGGCTCGACGACATCGAAATCATCCCCGGCTCGATCCGCCGCGGCGCCGCGCTCATGTTCTACCCCGAGGCCAATGTGCTCATGCACGCCGTGGTAGATCCCGCCAGCGGCACGCCGGCCTTCAAGCGGGTGCCGGTGTTGGTGCGGGGGTAGGGCTCACCGGGATGCCGGCTTGGCTGATGCCTCGCCGATCTGGGGCTTCCGTTCCTGATTCGAACGTTCCCTTGCGGCGTAGTTTGTTAATCAGGCGATGGCGAGACAGCGTGCCTTCTGGCATCTCGCTTCGTGCCTGCCGGGCGCGCTATGCCCCGCCTGGCTGATTGAGTTTGAAGCGAAAGGCCCCGCATGGAGGCCCTGGCGTCCAGCAAGCAGCGCTGCCTGTCTGCTCGCTTAGATTGCAACAGGCAAATTGCTGACGCTTCTAAGGTAGGGATCTGTTTGCCATTGGGGTGTGCCATTAATGTGCAAGTTGGGGAATTCGTTGAGCAGGCATTCGATGGCAATCGGCGCTACCTTCCTGAGCAACGGCGCACCCAGGCAGGTGTGTATGCCTTCTCCGAAGCCAAGATGCCCCGTGGTGTCTCTCTCAATGTCAAAAGTCTCCGGATTGTGGAACTTGAGCGGATCATGGTTGGCCGATCCCAGGGCGGCCGTCACCTTGGTTCCCGCCTTCAGGTGGACTCCACCCAGCTCCGTATCTTCACAGACCACTCGATCCACCAGCTGAGCCGGCGCATCGATGCGCAACATCTCCTCGACCGCATTGCCAATCAGTTCAGGACGGCTTCGTAGCAGCGCCAACTGATTCGGATTCTTGAGCAAATTGTAAACGCCAGTAGCGATTAGAAATACCGATGACAAATAGCCTGCAATGCTTAAATTGACGGCAGTCTGTTGCACCTCTTCTGGCTGGATTCCCCTGGCTTCGCCTTCATGAACCATCTGGTCGAGCATCTTGCCCGATTCTGCATGATACGGGCAACCCTTCTGCATGGCCTGGTAGTAGCTCCCCAGAGCCATAGCGCATGTTCCAGCCATAAACTGGGTGGCTACGGTTGTGGTGATGTCATGTCCATACGCCACTCTTCCCACCCAGCTCTCAATACCCACCCAATGCCCATCTGGAATTCCGAGCACCTGTCTCAACACTTGGGAGGGAAGCGGCATGGCATAGTCAGCAAAAAGATCAAATCTTTGCCCTCCCTTGAGGCGTTCCAGATATTGATCGGCAAGTTCGCGGACAACGGTTTCGATATTTAAAATCGACGTAGCAAATAATTCGTCTAAAATCGGACGCACCTCTCCGTGGCGAGGGGGATCCATGGTAAAAACTCCATTTGGCATATTGGCCATCGCGGCAATGGGTGTGTTTCCGGGTACAGGTGGGCTCGCTTTCGCATTCTTGAGGTAGAGATCTTTCTGGTCCAGGACCGTGCGCACATCCTCATAGCTGAACACCCACATCCCCATTGAGACCTGCTTGTTGTTCGCAAATGTGTAAGAGACAGGGGCTACGGGTGCGTTTTCGCGAAAGGATCTGTATGTAGGGTAGGGGTCAGCAAGAAACTCACGGGCGTGGGGATCGAAGCTGCTGGTGGTAAATGCGGTTTTCATTGTGGTTCAAGTTGAGTGTCGATGGTCGGGGCTGGTTGGCAGATCCAGCTTGCCGATCAGCCAATCGCTGACCCGCTGGGTGAAGTGCATATGGGGTTCATCCTGTTCACAAAAGATATAGTCGTCAAATGGTGTTTCGACTTCTCCCGCGGCAGGTATGGCCTCACGAG
>JBILEP010000303.1:0-3101 GCA_044352045.1 Cyanobium sp.
ACCGGTTCGGGTGATGATCAAATCTCCATTCAAGACAACGCCTTCCGTCGCATTGATGCCGGCTCAGGCTTCGATCAACTGTTGCTGGAGGGAGCTGCCAATCAAGCCTACGACTTCCGCCTTGATATCACATCTCCGCAATACTTTATCGGCACCAAGCTGCAAGACATCGAGCTGATCAGCTCCTTGGGTTACGGGGCTAACACCCTCTCCTTTGATGCCGCTGCCGTGAATGCGAGCAATCCCGATCGGATTCTCTTCCTCGCCTGTGACGCCTCTGACACCGTGGCGCTCAGCAATGAATTCGCTCGCAACGTCAGCCTTGATACAAGCTTCGCGGGTCAACGCTGGTACGCCTTCGCCGCCAGCCAGCAGGGCGGTCTCAGCAACAGTTCTGCTTTCAACAGCAATCCAGCCCTCATCTATCTGGCTTTGCCGGCGGATGCCAATGCCAGCTGGCTCGACACCAACATCACCCTGGCTGTCAATTCCACCGCGGCTCCCGCCCTGGCTGCCGACAGCAAAGACGTTTCGACTTCCGCCCCTGTCGCCAAGCGCACGCTCTTTGGCAATGGGCTGAGCGTCATCGCTGAAGCCACCAGCACCACCAGCTCGTCTGCTCGCTTCCTCATCCAACGCCAGGATGCTGCCGCTGCCCAGGTGGTGATGTACTCCACCAGCTCAACCAACAGCCTGGCCGATTCTGGCGTCGACTACACCGCTGCCTGTGGGGTTCTCCTGCTTCAGCCCGGTGAAACCAGCAAGGTCATCACCGTGCCCTTGCTGGCCGATTCCCTCTCGTCTCGCAGGAACAGCTCCCTTTCCCTGGAGATCCAGGAGCTTCCCTACAGCCAGCAACAGGAACTTCACCTTCTCCTCCAACCGCTCGCCGACCCCACCACGGGCAAGCGCCCGGTGCTCTCCGCCATGACGCTTGCGGCGGATCCAGCGGCCACCACGGCGCGCCTCAGCCTGCGGGCCGACAGCAACAGCGCCAGCGACGACGCCCTGCGACTCAGCATCAGCACACGCCAGAGCGCCGATTCCTTCTCCTCCTCTCGCAGCACAGAGGTGCTCCTCCGCGACTTCTCCCCCAAGGGCAGCGTCAACGTGGCGCGCAGCTCCGAGCCGAGCCTGCCACTGGATCGAGATGGTCGCGACAATCAGCAGGTGAGCACCGCCATCCAGCTGAACTTCAAGCCCGAGGCTGATCAAGCCAGCGTCTCGCTGATCGGACCCGACTTCATCCCCACCACGAGCATCGACAAGGTGGGCACCAATCAGATCCGCTTCAGCCAGGCAGGCCCGATCACCACCTGGCGCTCCGACTCCGGCACTGGCAAGGTCAACTTCGGACTTCAGGCGGGCGGCACCAATCAATCCCTACTCTCAGGCGCCCTGGGCGGCAGTGCCGGCTCCATCAACCCCACCAATGCCCTCGACGCCAACCCCAGCAGCGGCTGGAGGGGCAGTGAAGGCATGGCGGTCGGCAGCCGCTCGATCACCACCATCCCCAACCTGATCGCCCAGGCCTGGACACCCACCGCCAGCCGCGATGGTGTGGATCTCGCGCTGCTGGAGGTCAATGTCAACGGCAACCAGGTCACCGCCAGCTTCCAGGGTGGCGTCAGCGCCGAGATCTGGCAGGCCGGCGGCAGCGCACCGGCCCAGCAACCCACGGCACCCATGCTCGAGGTGCAACGCCTGGCAGGAGCCGACAATGCGATCGGCTTCTATTCCGTCGACACCATCACGGGCGCCGTCAACGGCCGCACTCCCGGAGACGCCGGATACCTGCAGGCCGCCCTGGCCCGCTGCGAGGCCGAGGATCTGCTGCTCACCGCTGCCGAGTTGCCCGCCTTTGGGCAAACCTCCAGCTACCGCTCCCTGCCGCTCGACAGCCAGAAGAGCTACGGCGTGCTGCTGCTGCAGAACGGCGATCGCAACTCCATCCTCTCCTCCTTCAGCGCCGCAAACCCAGGCGGGGAAACCCAGATGGTGCGCCTCGGCTCCGACGCGACTCGCTTCGTGCTCGGCATCGAGGACATCGCCGTGACCTCCGCTCGCTGCGACAGGGACTTCAACGACAACGTCCTCACCCTCAGCGGCGTGTCGCTGGGCTTGTTCTGAGCCCAGCGCAGCTGCAGGTCAGCCCCGTGGCTTGATCAGTTGCAGCACCTGGGGTCCCAGCCCACCGGCCCGGCGCTCGCAATCGAGCGCTTCAAGAATCAGCCGGGCGGACGCCTCGATGTTGCCCAGCTCGGCGGTCTGGCGGGCCTGTTGATTGAGCCGCTCCGCCTGGGCCAGGAGCGACTGCCGTTGATCACTGCCCCCGTTCCCGTTGCTGGCCGGGGAAACGGATCCGACAGGGTGGGGAACCGCTCGGCGAGGCAGCGTCGCGGTGGGCTTAAGGCCGTTCATGGAGCCTACGGAAGGGGGTCGCAAGAAAGGGCGATTATTGGGGACTGGAGCCCTGGCAATTGTTGACATCAGGCGGGTTTGACGCAGACCGGGCAAGGGCGCTCACATCCGCATGGGGATGAAGCCGTGACCACAGCACTCATAATCTGCGGTCCCACGCATAAGCAGACTAACAACTCCCAGTCGCCGTGGTGTGCTTGCCAAAAAATTACGACACGCCTCGGATCATGTGCCCGGTTCTTCCAGATCTTCTCCCAGCGCCGCGATCAGATCGCGCAACTGCTGGGAACGGGGGAGATCGCCTCGGCTGAGGGCCACGGCCAAAGCGAACTGAAGTTTCTCCAATTGATGTTCGCCTTCGGGGTTGGAGCGGGAAGGCGATTGACAGCGCGGCCAGGAAGCGATCGCCTTGGGGGCGGAAGGCTGGCCAGGAGCCTGGCCGTGATGCTGGGGGGCGGGGTAAGCCATCGCTGACTTTCTTCCCATTGTGTCACCCCTGGCCAGCGGTGCCCGCTCAGGCAGCGGACGGATAGCCGTCCCGATGCTGGGACGCCGCGCCGTAGCCGCCGCTCGTCGCATCAGCGGACGCCACCAACGCAGCAGAATCCTCCTCCTCGAGATCCTGCTCCTCCAGGAGATCGCGGCAGTCCTGCAGCAGGCGCTCGACGTTGTCGAGGCTG
>JBILEP010000302.1:0-3101 GCA_044352045.1 Cyanobium sp.
ACTTCGATGTTGTGGGCGTGGTTCTTGTCGAGCTCGATGTTGTCGGCCAGCTCGCGCACCTCCCCATTGATGCGCACCCGGGCGAAGCCCTCCGCCGCCAGACCGGAGAGCAGCTTCACGTGGGTGCCCTTCTTGCCCCGCACCACCGGCGCCAGCAGCTGGTAGCGGGTGCCCTCCGGCAGGGTGAGGATCTGGTCCACCATCTCATCGATGGTCTGGGGGCGGATCGAGCGGTCGCACTGGGGGCAGTGGGGCTCACCGGCGCGGCCGAACAGCAGGCGCAGGTAGTCCTGGATCTCCGTGACCGTGCCGACGGTGGAGCGGGGGTTGTGGCTGGTGGACTTCTGGTCGATCGAGATCGCCGGCGACAGCCCCTCGATGGCATCGACATCGGGTTTGTCCACCTGGCCCAGAAACTGGCGGGCATAGGCGGAGAGACTCTCGACGTAGCGGCGCTGGCCCTCGGCAAAGATCGTGTCGAAAGCCAGGGAGCTCTTGCCGCTGCCGCTGACTCCGGTGAACACCACCAGGCGATTGCGTGGGATGGTGAGATCCACATCGCGCAGGTTGTGCTGGCGGGCGCCCCGAACCCGGATCACGTCCTCCAGGGAACCGCCGCTGAGCAGCTGATGGGGCGCCTGGGCTCCGCTTCCGCTGGCGTTCCCGGCTCCACGTCCTTTTCCGTTTCTGGCGGTGGACCCGGCGCTGGCGCGGGGCATGGAGGCTGCTCGACAGCCGCTGATTCTATGGGCGGGCTCCGCGAACCGTCTCAGGCCGCCCGCGGCCGGCCGGGGGGTGGGGGATCGCGGCGCTCCAGCAGGCTGGCGGCAAAGCTGGTGGCCTCGCCGAGATCGCCACCGGCCAGTTCCGCCAGCTCGGCCTGGCGTTCGCGGGCATCCCGAAGTCGGGACACCCGCGTGTGGGTGAGGCCGTCCTCCACCACCTTGGCGACGCGGAAGTGATGGTCGGCGGCGGCGGCGACCAGGGGCTGGTGGGTGACGCAGAACACCTGCCGGGAGGCGCCGAGCCGCTGCAGCAGCTCCGCCATGGCGCCGCTCACCCGGCCGCTGACGCCGGTGTCGATCTCATCGAAGAGCAGGGTGACGTGGGGATCGGCCGCCGCCAGGCAGGTCTTGAGGGCGAGCAGGAAGCGGCTCATCTCACCGCCGGAAGCCACCTCCGCCAGGGGCGCCAGGGGCTGGCCCGGGTTGGCGCTGAAGCGGAACTGCACCATGTCGGCCCCCTCCTCGCCAGGTTCGGCGGGCTCCAGGGCGACGGCGAAGCGCACATTGGCCAGGCCCATCGGCCGCAGGGCCGACAGGAGCTGCTCCTCCAGCGCCCCGGCGGCGGCGGCGCGACGGGTGCTGAGGGCCTGGTTGCAGCGGTCGCGCTCACCCCGGCATTGGGCCTCCGCCTCCCGCAGGGCCGCGAGGGCCGCCTCGGCCCCGCCGGGAGCCAGCTGCTGCCGCAGGCGATCGCGCAGGCCGATCAGCTCCGCCAGATCGAGGCCGTGGCGACGCTCCAGGGCGCGCAGTTCGGCGATGCGCTCCTGCAGCTCCGCCAGGCGGCCGGGTTCGCTCTCCAGGCTGGCGCCATAGCGATCCAGGTCGCGGCTGAGCTGCTGGAGGCCCAGCAGGGCGCCGGTGCAGGCCTCTTGCAGGGGCGCCGCGGCGGGATCGATGGACGCCATCTGCAGCAGCTCCTGCTCGCAGGCCGCCAGGTGGTCGAGGGCGGCGGGGGCCGCCTCCGCCCCCTCCAGCAAGCGACCGAGCACCACCGCCACCCCCTCCTGGAGACGCACCCCATGGGCCAGGCGGTCCTGCTCGGCCTGGAGCCGCTGCCGCTCGTCGGGGTCGACGAGAGCGGCGGCCTCCAGATCCTCGAGCAGCTGCTCCTCCTGGCGGCGCTGGCGCTCCAGCCGCTCCCGATCGGCCTCCGCCAGCGCCAGTGCCCGCTCCGCCGCGCGCCAGTGGCGGAAGGCCCCGCGCACCGCCTCCAGCTCCGCCAGCACCGTTTCGCCGCCGAAACGGTCGAGCCAGCGCCGCTGCTGCCCCGGGCGGGCCAGCTGCTGGGTCTGACCCTGGACGGTGAGATCGAGGAGCAGGGGGCGGAGCTCCAGCACCTGGGCGCGGCTGATCGCCACGCCGCTGAGGCGGTGGCGGCTGCTGAGCCGCTCGTCCTGGAGGCGCCAGTCGCGGCTGAGCAGGAGCTCGTCGTCGTCGGCCTCCAGCTCCTGGGCCGCCAGCCAGTCGCGCAGGGGCGGGGTGAGGGAGAAGCTGGCCTCGATCCGGCCGCGGGCGCTGCCGCGGCGCAGCAGCCGGGCCCCCTGGCTGCCCTGGGCGCCGCCAAGCAGGGCATCAAGGGCGTCGAGCAGGATGGATTTACCGGCGCCGGTTTCGCCGGTGAGCACCGTGAAACCGGGATCGAAGGCGAGCTCGAGCCGCTCGATCAGGGCGATGTTCTCGAGACGCAGACCCGTGAGCACGGCGGCCGCCGCTGGCGACCCCGACCGTAGCGGCGGCGGGATCAGGTGCCCAGTGGCGGAGGGGCCCGCCGCTGGCGGAAGCGATCGATCTCCAGCTCCAGCACCCCTGCGGAGATGGCAAGCGCCTGGGCGACGGCACGCAGGAAGCGATCCTCCCCTGGCTCGATCCTGCCGTTGGCGGCGACCACCCGGAACACCGATTCCAGGATCAGGCCGCGGGCGTTGTCGTCGAGCCGCGAGCGCTCGCGCAGGAGGCCCGCCAGCACCGCCTCAGCGGGGGAGGAACCGGCGGCGGCCTGGCGGGCCATGGCCGCCGCCGCCTGCCGCAGGGCCGTCGGATCGGGCGGATGGCCCATTAGATCGGTGTAGACCGCCGCCATGGCGTCGATCTCCGCCTCCTGAATCGCCCCATCGGCGAGGGTGGCGGCCAGCATGCAGGCCAGCAGCTGATCGCGCACCCGCAAGGCGCTGCGATCGCCGCAGAGCGCACCCCAGCGCAGATCGGAGAGGTCGCGCTGGCGGCGGCTGGCCTGGGAGTCGCGCGGATCGCGCTTGCAACCGCTGCGCCCGCCCGAGAGGCTGTCGTACTGATGGAAGGTGAAGCGCTCCACCAGCT
>JBILEP010000304.1:0-3087 GCA_044352045.1 Cyanobium sp.
GCGCCATCTCTACCTCCACCACGACGGCTACCCCACCGGTGCCGCCTGGCGCTTCGCCACCGCCCTGCGCCACCATCCATCGCCCGCCGCGTTTCTGGCCGCGTTCCTCAGCACCCAGCCGGGTGCTGAAGCCCTGGACGTCCCTGAGCACGCCGCCGATGCGGAATACAGATACCTGGTGACGCTGCTTCCTGGCGGTGACCCCGAGCTGCACATCCAGTGCTGGCGTCGGCTGCCGGAGGGCGATCGCTGGAATCCCCGCTGCGGGCCGATGGCGCTGGCGGTTTTCATTCAGCGCTTCCTGCCTGGTTGATGGTTGCCCTCTCGCTGCGCCTCCTACTTGAGGGCAGCCAAGTCGTCAGCGCCCAGATCCGCCAACCGATTCCGCGCCAGCTCCGCCTGGGCCTGCGCTTCCGCCAGGTTCGCCTGGCATTTGGCCACCACCTCCGGCGGGGCCTTGCCGGCGAAGTTGGGGTTGGCGAGGCGGCCGGAGAGGCCGGCGATCTCCTTGTCGGCCTTGGCGATGTCTTTCTCCAGGCGGCCGCGCAGGGCGTCGAGATCCACCAGGCCCTCCAGGGGCAGCAGCACCTGCAGCTCGCCGCTCACCCCCGCCAGGGTGCGCTGGGCGCGGGCCGCTTCGGCGCCGGCGGGATCGAGCACCGTCACGCTCTCGGCGCGGGTGAGGGCGGCGATGTCGGCGCTGGCCTGGCGCAGCAGCGCCGCCAGATCCGGCCGGCCGCTCACGAACTGCACGGGGGCCGGCTGAGAGGGCTTGAGGCCCGCCACCGCCCGCAGGTTGCGCACCACCCGGATCGCCTCGATCAGCTCCACAAAACTCGCCTCCAGGGCGTCATCGAGATCAGCAGCCTCCTCGGCGGGCCACGGCTGCAGCGCCAGGAACTCCCCCGCCGCCGCCCCCGTGAGCCCATGCCAGAGCTCCTCGGTGAGGTGGGGCATCAGCGGCTGGAGCATCACCAGCAGCTCGGCGAGCACCTTGGCCAGCACCTGGCGGGCGGTGCGCTGGTCGGCCAGGGGAGCGATGCGGGCCTCGCCCTCGAGCTCCGCCGGCACCTGCAGCCGTCGCTTGATCAGCTCCACATACCAATCGCACACCTCATTCCAGGCAAATTCGTACAATCCCCGCGCCGCTTCCCCGAGGGCATAGCTGCCGTAACGCTCGGCGGTTTCCTGGTTCACGCGGGCCAGGCGCGAGAGGATCCAGCGATCCGCCAGCTGCAGGGCGGCCGGATCCGGCTCGCCCAACGAAGCGGGCGTTTCGCCCCCCAGATTCAGCAACGCAAAGCGGGTGGCATTCCAGAGCTTGGTGGCGAAATTGCGGGCCGCCTCCACCGTGGCGGAGGTGTCGGATTTGCGGTCGTAATCCAGGCGGATGTCTTGCCCGGCACCGGCCACCTCACGCACCAAGGCAAACCGCAACGCATCGGCGCCGTAGCGCTCGATCAGCAGCAGCGGATCGATGCCGTTGCCGGCGCTTTTGCTCATCTTGCGGTTCTGCTCATCGCGCACCAGGCCGTGGATGTACACATCGCCGAAGGGCATCCAGGCGGCGGGCGGGCGACCCGCCTCCGCCAGGAAGGCGCCGGCCAGCATCGTCATCCGCGCCACCCAGAAGAAGATGATGTCGAAGCCGGTCACCAGCACGGAGGTGGGATACCAGCGCCGCAGATCGGCGGCGGCGGCATCGGGCCAGCCGAGGGTGGAGAAGGGCCACAGGCCGCTGGAAAACCAGGTGTCGAGCACGTCCGGGTCCTGCTCCAGCCGCACGGGGTGGGCGTGGGTGCCGCCGCCGAACTGGGCTGCCGCCTGGGCCCGCGCCTCCTCGGCGTTGCGGGCCACCACATAGGGGGTGGCGTCGGTGATCTCGCCACCGGTTTCACTCACCACAAACCAGGCGGGGATGCGGTGGCCCCACCACAGCTGGCGGCTGATGCACCAGTCGCGGATGTCGGTGAGCCAGTCGCGGTACACCTTGCTCCAGCGCTCCGGCACAAAGCGCGGCGAGGCGCCGGCCGGATCGGCCAGGGCGCCGCGGCAGCGCTCCGCCAGCGGCGCGGTGCGCACAAACCATTGGGTGGAGAGCAACGGCTCCACCGGCACCTTGCCCCGATCCGAAAAGGGCACGCTGTGGCGGTAGGGCTCCACCCGCACCAGAAAGCCCTCCGCCTCCATCGCCGCCACCACCGCCGCCCGAGCGTCGAAGCGATCCAGCCCCTCGAACCGGCCGGCGGCCTCGTTCATGCTGCCGTCGCGGTGCATCACCGTCACCAGCGGCAGGTTGTGGCGTTGGCCGATGGCGAAGTCGTTGGGGTCATGGGCGGGCGTCACCTTCACACAGCCGGTGCCGAACTCCGGATCCACGTGCCCATCGGCCACGATCGGAATCTCGCGCCCCACCAGCGGCAGGCGCAGGCGTCGGCCCACCAGCGCGGCATAGCGGGGATCGGCCGGGTTCACCGCCACCGCCGTATCGCCCAGCAGGGTTTCCGGCCGGGTGGTGGCCACCTCCAGGTGGGTGCGGCCGTCGGCGGCGGGGCCATCGGCCAGGGGGTAGCGGAAATGCCAGAGGTGGCCATCCACCTCCTTCATCTCCACCTCCAGATCACTCACCGCCGAGCCGGAGGCGGGGCACCAGTTCACCAGGTACTCGCCCCGGTAGATCAGCCCCTGCTCGTGCAGCCGCACGAACGCCTCCACCACCGCCGCGCTGCAGCCGGCATCGAGGGTGAAGCGCTCCCGTTGCCAATCCACCGAGTAGCCAAGGCGGCGCAACTGGCCCACGATCGTGCCGCCACTTTCCGCCTTCCAGGCCCAGGCCCGCTCCAGGAACGCCTCGCGGCCCAGCTGCTCCCGGCTGCCGCCCTCCGCCTTGAGCTGCTTCTCCAGGATCGTCTGCACCGCGATCGAGGCGTGGTCGGTGCCGGGCAGGCAGAGCACGTTGCGGCCGCGCAGGCGCTGGAAGCGCACGATCGTGTCGATCAGGGCGGTGTTGAAGGCGTGGCCCATGTGCAGGCTGCCGGTCACATTCGGCGGCGGGATCACCACCGCGAATGGCTCGCCCGCTGCCGC
>JBILEP010000305.1:0-3086 GCA_044352045.1 Cyanobium sp.
ACTGTAACAATCCTTTCGCGGTCCCACTAGACTTCCACCACCCAGCTTGGCTTGACGATCCTTCGAACGCTGTATGGGCGGGTCCGGTATCCGCTGTGAGCCAGGCGTTGCTGTCGGCCTATGCGTCCGATGGCATGCCGGCAACTTTCTCGAAATGGCGTGTGGTGCAACGGATCTGGTGGATTGGACGGTGAGTGTGTGGGGATTTTATACGGACCCGGTATCGCCGGCGCCTCGTTTTGATATCTCTACAGGAAATCTGCCGGGCTGGCAACGCCCATAGGACCACGATCAAGCACGTGCGTATCTGGCGAATGTCTTGTCCTCGCTCGAGCAGGGGAGTTGCAAAGCAGTGGCGCAAACTGTGGCCGCTGGCCGGCTTGCTGATGGCGCCCCTCTCGTCCAGAGGTTGGATCCTGCCAGCGCCGATGTTGGGGAAATACCCATTGCCAGCCCCACTCCACTGCAGCATGCCGATCTTTGCGTGCCAAGGCATTGGGAAGGCTTAGCTGGCCCCAGCCGTCCCCTGGTTGCGCAGCTTCTTCGCCAGCCGTTCCGGAAGCAGCGTGCGCCTGTCCTGTCCGCCTTTTCCGTTGCGTACGGTGAGTTCCCGGCGCTTGAAATCAAGGTCCTGCGCCCTCAGCTGCAGGGCCACCAACTTCCTCCTGTGTCAGCACGACCGGCAGGCGTTGAGGCTTGCGGGCTCGCACCAGCCCCTCCAGATTGAGATCCCGCTCCAGCAGCGCCCGATCCAGAAACAGCTGCGCCGATAACGCCTGGTTCTGTGTTGAGGCGTGCACCTCCTCGCTGCCCATGTCCCGCGGATGGCGCAGCTGATGAAACCGAAGGAATCGCCGTAGCCGCTGCTCGTCGGTGTCAACCGTGCGGGGGGCGGGAGCTGTGGGGCGGTTTTTCAGGCGTGGCCATCGGCCGGCCTTCGGATGTGTCCCCTCAGGATTCGCCCGCCCGCAGGCGCACCGCCCAGGCATCCAGAAAGGTTTTGCTGCAGCTGGCCAGGGGTACCGCCAGCAGCAGGCCGAGCAGTTCGCCCAGGCCCAGCAGCGAGCCGAGGCGGGCGCCGATCGGCAGGCTGATCAGCAGCCAGGCGGGTTGCAGGCCCACGATGCTGCCCATCAGCCTGGGCTGGATCACCTGGTCCACCACCTGGCCCACCGTGATCGCCGCCGCCAGCACCTCCACTCCCTGGCGCGGGTCCTCCAGCGCCAGCAGCAAGCTCACCAGCACGATCGTGACGGCGCTGGCGTAGGGCACCAGGGTGGTGAAACCGATCGCCACCGCGAACAGCACCCCATAGGGAATGCCCAGCAGCGTGAACACCACCATCTGCAGGCCGCTGAGGATCAACGCCAGCAGCACCTGGCCGCCGAAATAGCCGCGGAAGGTGCGATCCAACGTGCCGGTCACCAACGTGCGCACCCCCGGTGGCAGCCAGGCCGCCAGGCCGGCGGCGATCCGCTCGCCCCCCACCAGCAGAAACACCGACAACACCAACACGATCACCACATTCACCGTCACCCCCACGGTGGCGCCCAACAGGCCGAGCAACCGCTGGCTCAATTGGGTGGCGATCTTGCTGGTGCGCGTGATCAGCTCGCTGCTCAGGTCGCCGAAATCGCTGGGCAGGCCCCTGGCCACCGCCCACTCCTGCAGACGGCCCAGCAGCACCTCCCCCTCCGACAGCCAGCCCGGCAGGGCCGTGATCAGCTCGTCGAGCTGCTGCACCAGCCTTGGCAGCAGCCAGATCGTCGCCAACGCCACGCCGCCGAACCCCGCCCCCAGCACCAGGGTCAGGGCCAGGGGCCGGGGCAGGCCCCGCTGCACCAGCCAGCGGCAGGGGATATCCAGCAGAAAGGCGATCAGGGCCGCCGTGAGGAACAGGGCCGGGAACGGGGCCAGGGGCAGCAGCAGCTGGCGCAGCACCCAGAGGTTGAGCACCAGCAGGGGCAGGGCCAGGCCGAAGCGCAACCAGGGGGGCAGCACCAGCCGCTCAAGCATGGGGGGCGAAGGGGCGGGAGCGGGATCCCGGCATCAGGGGGGCCCCTCAGCTTGGCGGCCCCGGCCGACGCCCGCCACACCGGATCCCACCCCTCAGCCGCCCATCGCCTCCAGGTAGGCCGCGCTGCCCAGCTCCTGCAGCCGCTGATCCTTGGCGGTGACCTGCTCGTGCAGGCCCCGCCGGTAGGCCGCCAGCCGCTGGGCCAGCGGCCCATCGCTGAGGGCCAGGATCTGGGCCGCCAGCAGGCCGGCGTTGGTGCCGTTGCCGATCGCCACCGTGGCCACCGGGATGCCGGCGGGCATCTGCACGATCGAATGGAGCGAATCCACCCCCGAGAGGGCCTTGCTCGCCACCGGCACCCCGATCACCGGCAGGGGGGTGAGCGAGGCCACCATGCCCGGCAGGTGGGCCGCCCCGCCGGCCCCGGCGATCACCACCTTCAGGCCCCGCGCCACCGCCCCCTCCGCGAAGGCCACCATCTCCCGCGGCGTGCGGTGGGCCGAGAGCACCCGCACCTCGCAGGCCACCCCCAGCTGCTCCAGGATCGCCACCGCGGGTTGCAGGGTGGGCAAGTCGGAATCGCTGCCCATGATCACCGCCACCGGCACCGGCGGCTGGGGTGCGGCGGCGGCGGACATGGGCGGGGGGCAGCGAGGATCATTGTCCCTTCCCCCAGGGCTGCCCCCGTGCGCTGGCTGAGCAACGTGCGCCTTCCCAGCGCCGACCCCGCCGCGGCTGAGGCCGGCGAACGGCGCTGGCGGGTGGCCGTCGACGACGACGACAGGATCCGCGGCCTGCGGCCCACCGCCGCGGGCAGCGCCGCCGCCGGCGACGACTGGGGCGGCGACTGGCTCAGCCCGGCGGGGGTGGACCTGCAGATCAACGGCGGCCTCGGCCTGGCCTTCCCCGAACTCACCCGCGCCCAGCTGCCGCGGCTGGAGGAGCTGCTGGAGCTCCTCTGGCACGACGGCGTCGAGGCGATCGCGCCCACCCTCGTCACCTGCGGCGTGGCCGACCTGCGAGGCGCTCTTTCGGTGCTGGCGGAAGCGCGGGCGCGGCATGCTCCGGG
>JBILEP010000306.1:0-3082 GCA_044352045.1 Cyanobium sp.
GTAGCGGATCTGCGGTTGCTCCGGCTGGCCATAGCGGTCGATGCGGCCGTTGCGCTGCTGCAGCGTCATCAGCGACCAGGGGATGTCGACATGCACGAGCCGGTGGCTGAGGTAGTGCAGGTTGAGACCCTCGGAAGCCACTTCGGTGGCCACCAGGATCCGCACCGCGTCCTTCTCCTGGGCGAACTGCTCCACCACCCGGGTCTGCTCCACATCTGGCATCGCGCCATCGAGGCCCACCACAGCCCCCTGCGGCAGACCCAGGTCGGCAGCAAGGTTCTCCACCAGAAACCGCTGGGTTTCGCGCCGGCCGGTGAACAGCACGATCCGGTCCCTTGGGTTGTTGCCGTCCCATTTCCAATCCGTACGCATCAACTGGAGGAGCCGCTGGTATTTGGAGAAGTCGGCAGGGCCGATGGCAGCCAGTCGGGGCTCCAGCTCCTGCAGGGCTGCGCGGTCGGCATCGGCCGGACTGCCCGCTGCGGCGGCAGCATCCAGCCGTTTCAGCCGGTTGCGCACGGTTTCCAGTGCCGCCATCGGGCTGGAGAGCAGGCTCTTGGCCAGGGTGGTCTTGAACAACTGGCCCGCCTTGGCCCTGGCGTCGCTGTCGGGGAGCTTGAGGTCTTTCAGCCGCGCGAACACCTGTTCCTCCCGCTCACTGGCCGGGCACTCCACATCAGCGCTGTCGCGCTCCTTCACGCTGCTGCGCAGATCAGCGATCACGTCCTTGCGGAAGCGCCGCACATAGAGATCCTTGATGTCGTCTTTGCTATACCTGCTCGGATCGGCGATCGCCGTGGGATCGAGCATGTTCATCAGGCTGGCGAAGCTCTCCGGCTTCCCGTCATGGGGCGTCGCCGAAAGCAGGATCAACGTCTCCGACCGCGTCGCCAATCGCTCCGCCAGCCGCGCCCGCTGGCTCTTCTGGGCGCCGCGGGCCCGCTCGGCCACGTTCTGGCACTCATCGATCACGATGATGTCCCAGCTGGAATTGTCGAGATAGAAGCGGTAGTCGCGGTCGTTCTTGAGCGTGTCCACCGACACGATCGCCTTGTCGTAGTAGTGAAAGGGGTTCTGGTTGGTGGGGATCTGCTCGCGGATCCGCTGGATCCCCACCGAATCGAGCCGCACCAGCGGAATCGAGAAGCGCGTCCAGAACTCCTTCTGGAACTGCACCAGCATGCTCTTGGTGGTCACCACCAACAGGCGCTTGCCCCGCCCGCGCCGGATCAGCTCGCTACAGAGGATGCCGCACTCCAGCGTCTTGCCCAGGCCCACCGCATCGGCGATCAGCAGCCGCTGGCGCGGCATGGCCAGGGCCTTGGCGGCCGGCTCCAGCTGGTAGGGCAATGCATCCATCGCCGCCCGCTGGCCCACCACCAGGGCGTTGTCGGTGGGGACGGAGCGCCGCAGGTGGGCCTCGATCAACAGAAGGCTGTCGCGGTACCGGGGCGACGGGTCGCTCACCAGGGCCGTGTCTTCCGGCTGCAACACCTTGAAGCTGCCGGCCGCCTTCTCCACCTCCACCAGGAAGCGGGCTTCCTTCTCCCGCAGAAAGGGCGAGACGCCAACCACGTCCACCACCTGCTGGCCATCAGAGCTGCGCCCGAGGCTGCGCACCAGCCACTCGGCACTGCGGCACTCAATGCGGGCTCCGGGGGCGAGGACGGCTTCAGGCATCAGCCTTGGGGCCTCCTTGTGGGGATGTGCTCCAGGCCGCCGGAGACGAATTCCAGATCGCCCATCCCCACGGCGCTGACGATCCGCACAGCTTCTCGACCCATCAGGCCCCGGACCTGAGCATCGGGTTGGAGATCCCCCAGGCGGACGGTCATCAGTACAGCGCTGGCCTCAACCTGAGGAGCATCCGGAGGTGGGGAATGGGCTCCTACCCAGTTTGGGCTGTGATGGTCCCGGTTGGAAGCTCTGGTGAGGAGATCTCTGCGTCTCGGGCATGTTTCTATGCGGTTGCTGCATCGTTTCAAGGCCTGCTCACCCCTCTCCCCCCCCCCCATCCCCCGCGCCAACGCGTACTCCTGCCCCAGATCAATCCCCGGATCCTGCCCCGGCAAGAGCAGCTTCACACCGGCGTCGTAGTTGGTCTTGCCCTTGATCGGTTTGCCGTCCCACCGGGTTCGGTTCTCGCGCCGGTCGGAGCGGCCTGATGGCGCTCTGAGGCCGCCAGGGGTGAGCAAAACCCTTGCGGTGAGCGGCCCGCAGCATCCGCGTCAGGGCTTAAGCATTAATACCGATTTTCTGTTGCGGTTGCTGTTGCATTGGTACGTGCCCATCTCGGCCAACAACCATGCACCTCCAACCCGGCGTCCTGGTGAGCTACGGCGCCAGCCCCGACGCCACCTACCAGGTGGTCAACGTGGATGATTTCAGCGACTGCGTCTGGCTGCGCCGCTTTCCCCTCAGCCAGGGGCGCTTGCCCACCTTTGGTGTTCCAGCCGACCAGGTGCGGCCCCTCGCCAGCGAGCGGAGCCGATGATTCCCCCCCAGTTCGTGGCGATTCACCGCCTGATCCATTCCGCCTGGAGCTTTGGCTCGATCGCCATGCGGCTGACCATGGCCGCCCTGGGTTTCGACCTGCTGCTGCATGGGGCTGGACTGGCCTGATGCGTCGTGGTGGCCGCGGGCTCACCCAAACCCCTGCGCCGCCCCCGCGCGCCCTGCTCCACCGGGTAGCCCTCCAACTCCAGATGTGGGGTGAACTCCTGAAATGTGTGCACCAGCACCGCGCACCGCCCCGGCGCCATCAGTCGGTTTCCACGCCGCGACCCTCCATGATCGGCAGGTCTCCGTCCGGATGCCATGCAGATCGTTGCCGCCCTGATCGAAGCCCTGCGGCAGCGTGGTGTGCGGCGCGTCTATGGGGTGCCGGGCGATTACGTGTTGGGCCTGTTCGCCGCCCTGCAGGCTTCGCCCCTTGATCTGATCTGCACCGCCGGAGAGGAGGGGGCCGGCTTCGCCGCCGATGCCCACGGGCGCCTGCAGGGGCTGGGGGTGGCGGTGGTCACCTACGGCGTCGGCGCCCTGAAGCTGCTCAATCCGGTGGCCGGCGCCTACGCCGAACGCT
>JBILEP010000308.1:0-3055 GCA_044352045.1 Cyanobium sp.
ACCAACGTGCTGGCTTACCTGCTGTTGCGTGGCCCCAGAACGGAACAGGCGGAGGTCCTCCGGCGGCAGCACCGTCAATGGGCGGCCCCACCGCTGTGGCGCAGCGAGTTTCGCAACGTCCTCACGGGTTACCTGCGGCGTGATCTCTTGCCTTTCCCCAAGGCCCTGGTGTTGATGCAGGAGGCTGAGGCGATCCTCTCGGCCCATGAAGAAAAGGTCAGCACCGAGCATGTGCTGCAGCTGGTGAGCAGCAGTCACTGCAGCGCTTACGACTGTGAGTTCGTCTCTGTCGCCCAGCATTTGGGCGTACCGCTGATCACAGAAGATCGCGCCATCCTGACGGCGTTTCCCGATATGGCGCAATCGCTGCATCAGGCCACCTCATGAAGAACAGCTGCCTGCGTGTGCGATTCCAGGCTGTCGAACCAATGGCGCAAGCAGTCGCGCAGATAGGTTTCCAGGCAGCGCTGGATCAGGAACAGGCCGCTCGACAGCCGCGCGGCAGATCAGCCAGAAGCGTTGCCCGCCATGCAATGGGGCGTGTGGCTCGTCGCTGCCTCGCTGGCGCTTGTGGTTGTCGTAGCCGCAGGCTGTGAAGCAGTTGCTGAATTGGCGACGCGATCCCGATCACGAGAGAAAGCTCGCCTTGATCAAGAGCGAAACCGAGCAGCTGAGAGAGCAGAACGCCAAAGGCAGGCTGCTGCTCTCGCCAATCGATGCGCTCTGCTTTCCGGACGCCTCCAGCTCGATCCCAGCACCGCCAACCGCGATCGATTCCGCGCCTTCCTCGCGCTGATGGCCGCGGCCGCCGCCGCCCCCACCGCGGCTCGCCATGCTGGGAGGCCCCGCCCGCTCCCGATGCCCCCCCAGGGACAGGCCCTCGCCCGGCTCGCACAGCACCTCCACCAGACCCGCCTGCTCGGCTCGATCAGCAGCGCCCTCTATTACGACCAGAACACCGTGATGCCGTCGGCCGGCGCCGACTGGCGCGGCGAACAGCTGGCCCTGCTCGCCCGCCAGATCCACCAGCGCCAGAGCAGCGACAGCTACCGCGACCTCCTGGCCGCGGCCGAAGAGGAGGTGCATCGGGTCGACGACGCCCCCGCTGGCGTCCAGCGCAACCTCGCCCTGCTGCGGCTGGAGGTGGCCCGTCAGAGTCGCCTTGATCCGGAGCTGGTGGGCCGGATCGCCACCGCCCAGTCCCGCGGCAATGCCATCTGGCAGGAGGCCAAGCGCCGCAACGACTTCGCCCTCTTCGCGCCCGCCCTGGCGGAAATGATCGCCCTGCGCCGCAGCCAGGCCGCCCAGATGGCAGACGCCGAGCCCGTGCCCCGCAGCGCCTGGGAAATCCTCGCCCAGGCCTTTGAGCCCGACATCAGCACCGCTCGCCTCCAGCAGCTGTTCGCCCCCCTGGCGGCGGAAATCCCCGCCCTGCTGGCCCAGCTGCCCACCACCCCGCCGCCCGCACCGCCTGACATTCCCGAGGCCCTGCAGGAAAGCCTCTGCGCCGAACTGCTGGCCAGCTGGGGCTACGACGAAAGCCGTTGCCAGCGCTCCCGCTCCGCCCATCCCTTCTCCTGCACCGTCGGGCCGCAGGATTTCCGCATCACCACCCGGGTGGTGCCGGGCCAGCCCCTGGCCGCCTTCCTCGCCACCGCCCACGAATGGGGCCATTCCCTCTACGAACAGGGCCTGCCCCGCGGCGATGATCACTACTTCCCCTGGCCCCTCGGCGAAGCCGCCTCGATGGGGGTGCACGAATCCCAGTCGCTGTTCTGGGAATGCCGGGTGGGCCGCGGCCGCGCCTTCGCCGCCCTCTGGCATCCCCGCTTCCAGGCCGCCCTCGGCCACGATCCCTGGGGAGGCATCGACGGCTTCTGGCAGGCCCTCAACCCGCTGCGCCCCGGCCTCACCCGGGTGGAGGCCGATGAGCTCAGCTACTGCCTCCACATCGTGCTGCGCTTCGAGCTCGAACTCGCCCTGCTCGAGCAGGAGATGCCCGTGGCGGAGCTGCCGGAGTGCTGGCGGCAACGCATGGGCGAACTGCTCGGGGTGGTGCCCGCCAGCGACGCCGAGGGCTGTCTGCAGGACATCCACTGGGCCGAGGGGCTCTTCGGCTACTTCCCCTCCTATGCCCTCGGCCATCTGATCAGCGCCCAGCTCAGCGAGGCGATGGAGGCGGAGCTCGGCCCGATCGAAGCGGTGATCGCCGCCGGTGAACCCCAGCGCCTGCAGCAGTGGTTGGCCCGCCACGTGTGGAGCCTCGGCCGCACGGTGAACGGTGAGCAGCTGGTGGAGCGCGTCAGCGGCCGCCCCCTGGAGGCCCGGCCCTTTCTGGCCCACCTGGGCCGCAAGCTGGCCCAGAGCTCTGCGTAGGATGCCGCGACTTTTCCCCTACCCATGGCGAACATCGATCACGCCCCGAGCCGCACGATGCTCAACCTCCTGCACGTGCTGCCGGCCTTCGCCGACGAAGCGGAGCTGCGGCTCAACGCGATCGTGGAGCTCAACTCCAACACCATCAACAAGTACGAGCTGATCACCGAAACCGGCCAGCTCAAGCTCGATCGCGTGGGCTACAGCTCCCTGGCCTACCCCTTCGCCTACGGCTGCATCCCCCGCACCTGGGATGAGGACGGCGATCCGCTCGACATCGAGATCGTCGGCGTCAGCGAACCCCTGGTGCCCGGCTCGCTGGTGGAGGCGCGCATCATCGGCATCATGAAATTCGACGATGGCGGTGAGGTGGACGACAAGGTGATTGCCGTTCTGGCCGATGACAAGCGCATGGACCACATCACCTCCTACACCCAGCTGGGCGACCACTGGCTCAAGGAAACTCAGTACTACTGGGAGCACTACAAGGACCTCAAAAAGCCCGGCACCTGCCGCGTCAACGGCTTCTTCGACGCCGCCGAGGCCGTGCGCATCGTCAAGGAGTGCGAGGCGCGCTATACCTCCACCATCGACCCCAAACTGGTGAACTGAGCCGCGGCGGCCGCTGCGCTGGCACCTTCCCTGGCCCTCCCCCGGCGGGGGGGGCGCGCCGCGCCCT
>JBILEP010000307.1:0-3055 GCA_044352045.1 Cyanobium sp.
CCGAGGAACTGCTCTTCCGCGGTTGGTTGTGGGGGGAGCTGGAGCTGCAGCTGGGGCCGCGGCGGGCGCTGCCGCTGCAGGCCCTGATCTTCACGGCCCTGCATCCCTGGCATCAGCTGCCCTCCCACGCGGCGATTGGGCTGTTCGGCGGGGTGTTTCTGCTCGGCCTGGCCCTCGCCCTGCAGCGGCGGGCCGATGGCGGTCCGCTCTGGGGGGCGGTGGGGCTGCACGGCGGGCTGGTGGGGGGCTGGTTCGCCCTGCAGAGCGGCCTGCTGGAGCTGGCGCCCCGCTTGCCCGAGTGGCTCGGTGGCAGCGGCGGTCCCGGGGCGCCCAACCCCCTGGGGGGGGTGCCGGGTTGGCTGGGCCTGGGGCTCTTGCTGCTGCTGCGTCGGCGTTGGTGGTGAGGCCCCAGCGGGGCAGGCTCAGCGCACCGCCGTCGCCAGGGCCCGGCGGCCCTGCACCGGCGCGTGCAGGGCTTCCTCCAGGGGGGCGCGGCCGTAGTCGCGTTCCAGCAGATCCATCACGGTGCGGCCGAAATCCGCCGGGTTGCGGCGGAAGGCCTCCAGGCAGACGCGGCCGAAGGTGCGGCCCATCGGCTCTGGATTCCAGAGCAGCTTGCGGGCCGTCCAGGGCAGCATGCTCATCGGGTCGTAGCCGGGCTGGAGCACCCCCTGATCGAAGGCGTACTGCTCCAGGTGGGTGTGGGGCTGGAGGCCGATGAAGAAGATCGCCGGCTCCACCCGGTCGGCCCCGAAGATGGCCTCCAGCTCCCGGTGGTAGGCCACAGTCTGGCGGATCGTCTCGGGTCGTTCGTCGATGACGTTGAAGGAGTAGTTGACCGACACGTGGTCACGGAAGCCGGCGCGAGCCAGCAGCCGGCAGTTCTCGAGCACGGTGCGCAGGTTGTAGCCCATGCGCATGCGGCGAACGAGCTCCTGGGAGCCGGAGGTGATGCCGATCTCGAAATAACTCATGCCCGTGGCCACCATCAGCTCTGCCAGCTCGGCATCCATGTTGTCGGCGCGGATGTAGGCCGCCCAGCGGATGTCCGTCAGCCCCTCAGCCTGGATCGCCCGCAGCAGCTGTTTGCTGTCCTCGATGTAGCGGCGGGCGGGGATGAACTGGGCGTCGGTGAACCAGAAGCCACGCACGCCCCGGTCATAGAGCTGGCGCATCTCGCGCACCACCTCCGCGATCGGGTTGACCCGCACCGCCTTGCCCTCGATCACGGTGTAAACGCAGTAGCAGCAGTTGTGGGGACAGCCCCGCTTGGTCTGGACGCCCACGTAGAAGTCGCCTCCGTCGAGGTACCAGTCGAGCTGGGGCCAGATCGTGGCGATATAGGCGTAGTCGCAGGCGGTCTTCTCGATCGGGGCGGGGGGTTCGTGGATCAGCCCCGGCCGCGGCGGCTCCCCCACCACGTAGCAGCGCTCGCCGGCGATCGATTCACCGCGCACCAGACGCTCCAGCAGCACTTCCCCCTCCCCCACCGACACCACGGTGCCGGCGGGCAGGCTGCGGCCCAGCTGTTCGTAGAACACGCTCACCGCCCCGCCCCCCACCACGGCGCGGGCGCCGGGCACATGCCGACGGGCCAGGCGCAGCCCGCGGCGGATCAGGCCGAGGTTGCGGCGCAGCTCGCCGTAGTAGGCCCCCATCAGCCGCAGACCCCCCAAGGCCCCCCGCAGGCGACGCAGGGGATTGCGGGCGTAGAACACCTCGAAGGAATTCTGCAGGGGATTGCCGCCCCGGCCATCCACCGGCGCGTAGATCTGGATGTCGCGCCAGGAGAACACCAGCAGGCTGGGCCGGAAGCTCGCCACCGCCGCCTCCAGCTCCAGGCGAACGTCGAGGAGGGGCACGGCGGCCAGGTCAAGGATCCGCTGGGGTAGGCCGGGGAACTGCTTTTGCAGATGGTCGGCGAGATACACCGGGCCGATCGGGAAGATCGGATTGCAGGGCAGCCGCACCAGCAGCACCCGCGCGTCGGGCGCGGCTTCCATCGTCTCAGCGCCTGAAGATGGGCCGGACGCTAACAACGCCCAGCGCCCGCCAGCCGGCGCTGCGCCGCGGCGCAGGCGCGCCGCAGGGCGGGGGGCAGCCGGGGGATCCAGGCCTCGTGCACGCAGAGGCGGGGCTCCAGCCGCCAGCCGGCGGCCGCCAGCCGTTGGGCCAGGGCCGCCGGGGAGGGCTGGGGATAGGCGGGGTTGATCACGTCCGTGGCGTCGAGCCCGCCCAGGTCGTCGATGCCGGCCTCCAGGGTCTCCACCAGCCGCGCGGCGGGCCAGAGATTGGGGGGGAGCTGCAGGTGCACCTCTGCCGGCAGGATCGCGCGGGCCTCGGCGATGGTGTCCAGCAGGTCGTCGCAAGTCCGGTCGTCCAGTGGAGCGGGGGCCGCCTGCGCCGGCCGCCAGGGTTGCAGGATCACCTCCTGGAGATGGCCCCAGCGCCTGTGCAGCGCCGCCAGGGTGTCCAGGGAGCGGCGACGGTCGGCGGCGCTCTCGCCTACCCCCAGCAGCAGGCCGCTGGTGAAGGGAATGGCGAGCCGACCGGCCTGCTCCAGCTGGCCCAGGCGCACCGCCTGCCGCTTGCTGGGGGCCTGGCGGTGCAGGGCATCCCAGGCCGGGCCGATGCCCTCCAGCATCAGCCCCAGGGAGGGATTGAGGCGGCCGAGGGCGGCCATCTCCCGGGCCGAGAGGGGGCCGGCGTTGGTGTGGGGCAAGCGGTCCGCGGCCAGGGCGCGGCGGGAGAGGGCGAGCAGGCGGTCGAACCAGGCGCGGCGCCAGGGGGAGCCGGGGGCCACCTCGCCGCTGAGCAGCAGCACCTCCGCCGCCAGGGGCGCGGCGGCCAGGCGGGCGTCGGCACCGGCATCGGAGAGGGCGTCGGCGAGCGGGGCGCGGGGGTCGGGAACCCGCCGGAATCCGCAGTAGCCGCAGGCGTTGAAGCAGGCGCGGGTGGGCACCAGGGTGAGGCTCGGACTCCAGCTGACCCGCCCCTTCCGGTTTTTCTTCATGAACGCCTCTTTACAAAACCCGCAACATCCCGTTACGTTGTG
>JBILEP010000045.1:0-10946 GCA_044352045.1 Cyanobium sp.
CGGTTCATGGACACATCCTGGCAAGTCGAGGCCCGGGACGGAGTGGATTCCGGTCGGGCTCGATAGCATCCCCATCCGCCCCACCGGCCGATGACCCCCCCCAGCAGCAGCCCCCAGACGCCCCAGCGGGGAACCGGCCGCGGCATCGGCATCCGCACGGCCGCCGGCGGCGATGAGCGCGCCCTCGGCCAGCTGCACGTCTACGACGGCGATGGCAAAGGCAAGAGCCAGGCGGCCCTCGGGGTGGTGCTGCGCACCATCGGACTGGGCATCTGCGAGCAGCGCCGCACGCGCGTGCTGTTGTTGCGCTTCCTCAAAGGCCCGGGGCGCTCCTACGACGAGGACGCGGCCATCGAGGCGCTGCAGCAGGGTTTCCCCCACTTGATCGACCAGGTGCGCACCGGCCGCGCCGAGTTCTTCACCGCCGAGCAGGCCACTCGTTTCGACCGCCAGGAGGCCCAGCGCGGCTGGGATATCGCCCGGGGGGCGATCGCCAGCAACCTCTACTCGGTGCTGGTGCTCGACGAACTCAATCCCGTCCTCGACCTCGATCTGCTCGATCGCTCCGAGGTGGTGCGCACCCTGGCGGCCCGGCCGGCGGGGATGGAGATCATCTGCACCGGCCGGGGTGCGCCGCGGGAGTTGATGCAGCTCGCCGACCTCCATTCCGAGATGCGCGCCCATCGCTGCCAGGCCCCTGCTGACGACCTCCCGGCAGGGGTGGCTGGTCTGGAGGGCATCGAGATCTACACGGGGGACGGCAAGGGCAAGAGCACCAGCGCCCTGGGTAAGGCTCTACAGGCGATCGGCCGCGGCATCAGCCAGGACAAGAGCCACCGGGTGCTGATCCTGCAGTGGCTCAAGGGCGGTAATGGCTACACCGAGGACGCAGCGATCGCGGCCCTGCGGGAGAGCTATCCCCACTTGGTCGACCACCTGCGCTCCGGTCGCGATGCCATTGTTTGGCGCGGTCAGCAGCAGCCGATCGACTACGTCGAGGCGGAGCGGGCCTGGGAGATCGCCAGGGCGGCGATTGCCAGCGGTCTCTATAAAACCGTGATCCTCGATGAGCTCAATCCCACCGTGGATCTGGAGCTGCTGCCGGTGGAGCCAATCATGCAGACGCTGCTGCGCAAGCCCTCAGAAACGGAGGTGATCATCACCGGCCGCTGCAAGAGCCGCCCCTCCTATTTCGACCTGGCCAGCGTGCACTCCGAGATGGTCTGCCACAAGCACTACGCCGAGCGGGGCGTCGACCTCAAGCGCGGCGTCGATTACTGAACGTGCCCGCCAGGCTTTGGCTGTTCAGGCGCCCAGGGAATCCACCATGTCGCTCGACAGGCGGCGGATCGAGGCATTGGCCCGTCGCTCTAGGCCGCGGGCCAGGTCGCGGGTGAGCCCCATCCGCCGGGCGGCCGCACTGAGGCTCAGGGGCTCACCCCTGCCGATGCCGTAGCGCAGGCGGAGAAGTTCGGCTTCCTGCTCCGGCAGCTCCGAGAGCCGGCGGTGCAGGTCCTGGCGCACCAGGGCGGTCTGCACCCGCTCCTGGGGGGTGCGGATCGGACAGACCAGGGTGTCCATCAGGGTCAGGTCGCTGCTGTGACCCTGTTGGGCGTCGAGGCTGAGGGGCTGCTGGGCCCGAAACAGCACCTCCCGCACATCCAAGGGGGTGAGCCCGGAGGCGGCGGCCAGCTCCGCCAGGCCGGGATCGCGGCCCAGACGTTGTCCCAGGCTCTGCTGGACCTGCCGCAGCCGGTGCAGCTGGGCCACCATCGTGGAGGGTAGGCGGATGGTGCGGCCCCGGGTCATCAGGGCGTTGCCGATGCCCTCGCGGATCCACCAGGTGGCGTAGGTGGAAAAGCGATAGCCGCGGCTGGGATCGAACCGCTCCACCGCCCGGATGAGGCCGATCGTGCCCTCCTGGACCAGATCCTCCTGGTCGACGGGGGCATGGCGGTGGCTGCGCGCCATGCTCACCACCAGCCGCAGGTTGGCCAGCACCATGCGGTCGCGGGCCTGGTCGGCCCGGCGCAGCGTGCGCCTCAGGCGACGGACATCCATCCCCGCCTCCAGCGCCCAGCTCTCCAGACTGGGGGCGATACCGCCGGCCCGCAGTTTCATCTCCTCCGCCACCTCCCGCAGCTGGCGGCCCGCCTGCACCAGGCGCCCCAGGCTGATTTCCTCCTCCGCCCGCAGGAGGGGCACGCGGCCGATGGCGCGCATGTGCTGGGAAAGTGCGTCGCAGCCGCCGGTCGGGCGCTTCTGTGGCGCAGGCATAGCGGGGGGTGGGAATCAGGTCGCGGAACGGTAGTGATGATTTCCACGCACTGACGAGTTTTCGGGGCAAGACCCAAACGGCAGCGTTTATCCGCCCCCATTCGCCCCGCTGTGCCCCGCTCCCGTCAGTAGCGGGGCACAGCGGGATCGATCTCTTCGCTCCAGGCGTTGATCCCGCCCGCCACGTTCACCCCCTCGATGCCATGGCGCCCCAGGGCGATCAGGGCCTTCGCCGATCGGCCCCCCATCTTGCAGTGCACATAGAGCTTCTTGCCCTCGGCCAGTCGGCGCACGTCCTCAATCGCCTCGCCGCTTTCGATCCGGTCGAGGGGCACCAGCACGGAACCGGGAATCACGGCGATCTCCGCCTCATGGGGGTTGCGCACGTCGAGCAGCAGCAGGTCCTCCACCTTGCCGTCGATCAGCGTCTTGAGTTCGGCCACGGTGATCGTGGGTATGGCGCCGGACTCCTCCTGGCCGGGCGCCGTGCCGCCGACACCACAGAATTCCTGGTAATCGATCAGCCGATCAATCACTGGTCGCTCCGGATTGGGGCGTAATTTCAGCTCGCGGAAGCTCATCTTCAGGGCATCGAACAGCAGCAGGCGACCGCTCAGGGTGGTGCCGATGCCGGTGATGATCTTCACCGCCTCGGTGGCCTGGATCACGCCGATGATCCCCGGCAGAACTCCCACCACGCCCCCCTCGGCGCAGGAGGGCACCATGCCCGGCGGCGGTGGTTCTGGAAAGAGATCGCGGTAGTTGGGGCTGTTTGCATCGAGGTTGAAGACCGTGGCCTGGCCCTCGAAGCGGAAGATGGACCCGTACACATTCGGCTTGCCCAGCAGCACGCAGGCGTCGTTGACCAGGTAGCGGGTGGGGAAATTATCGGTGCCATCGCAGACCAGGTCGTAGCCGCCGATGATTTCCAGGGCGTTCTCGCTGGTTAGCGCTGTTTCGTAGAGATCCACCTGGCAATGGGGATTGATCTCCTGGATGCGATGTTTGGCTGATTCGATCTTCGGCTTGCCCACCCAGCTGGTGCCATGAATCACCTGGCGCTGCAGATTGCTGTGATCCACCACGTCGAAGTCGACGATGCCGAGCCGGCCGACGCCAGCGGCGGCCAGGTACAGCAGCAGCGGCGAGCCCAGCCCGCCGGTGCCGACGCACAGCACCGAGGCGGCCTTGAGGCGCTTCTGACCCTCCAGGCCCAACTCCGGCAGGATGAGATGGCGCGAGAACCGCGCCATCTCATCGGGGGTCAGCTGCACGCCGCTGGTGTCGGGGGGAAGCATCGGGCCCGGCTCACGCTCTCAATCCACCATTCTCCATAGCAGGGGCCGCGCATCGCCGCCGCCAGGGTCGGCAGGGTCGTGGCGATCCCCGATCCACCAGCAGCGGAGCGGCTCCTCGGCGAGCGTCCCAGCGGCCTCCTGTCCGAGGATCAGCATCAAGGTGGGGCCGGTGGTCAGGGCCAGATCGGTGCTCGAGGGGGATGGGGCGCCGGCGGGGTGGCTGTGGGCCGCCCCCAGCACGTCCAATCCGCGCCGCCGCCCCCACCTCTGGGCCTGCAACTGCTCGCGCGGATCGAGCTGGAACCGCCGCAGCCGCTCCGCCGCCGGCTCCCAGACGTTCAGGCAGGGCCAGATGCGCTCCAGCCGCCAGGACGCGTCGCCCTGCGCAGCGCCGCCCGCCAGGCGCCGACCCAGCAGCAGGGCACAGCCTTCCCGGGGGGCGGGCTCACGGAGCACCAGGCGCAGAATCGTCAGCGCCTGCCGATCGATCTGGAGCTCCGCTGGCGTGACGAGGATCACGAGAGGTACCTTAGGCGCGACCCTTCACCGGCTCGTTCTCCCATGAGCGAAACCCCCAGCGCGGCCCCGGAGACGACCCAGGACAGCGGCCCGGCAGCCCAGGCTGTCAGCGCCAGCGAGGGCGTTGACCACGGCTTCGACTTCAGCGACCGCTACCAGGAGGTGGTGGGCAAGCTGAATGAAACCCTGGGCAAGGTGGACTGGTCGGAGATGGGAAAGATCGGCAAGATCATCGGCATTTTTGTTGCCGTGATCGTCGCCCAGATCCTGATCAAGGGCGTGCTCGACACCATCAACCTGCTGCCGATCCTGCCCGGTCTGCTGGAGCTGCTCGGCCTGGTGGTGGTGGGCAAGTGGAGCTGGGAGAACCTCACCACCAGCGAGAAGCGCAACGACGTGCTGCAGCGCCTGCAGAGCGTCAAGCGGGAATATCTCGGCTGAGGTCCGCGCCAGGCGCCTCTCCCGATCACTCCCCCAGGTCATCCCGCAGCAGCCTTGCGAGCATCCGGCCACCCTGGGCTGTGTAGGAGCCTTCGAACAGATTGGCGTGGTTGAGCAGGTGGTAAAGGTTGTAGAGGTCCACCCGGCTGCGGTGCCCGCCGGGTAGGGGCCACTCGGCTTCGTAGCCTTCGAAGAATGCGGCCGGAAAGCCGCCGAACAGTCGCGCCATCGCCAGGTCCACCTCCCGGTCGGCCCGATGGACTGCCGGGTCGAAGATCGCCCCCCGCCCATCGGCCAGCACTCCGGCATTGCCGCTCCACAGGTCGCCGTGCACCAGGCAGGGCTCCGGTCGATGCCCGGCCAGCCACGCGGGCGTCCGCGCCAGCAGGGCGTCGGCCCCGGGCAGGGCATCGCCACGGCGGGCCAGGCGCTCCAGCTGGGGCGCGAGCCTCCGCTCGGTGAAGAAGCGCCCCCAGTCCACAAGCCAACCGTTCGCCTGGGGGGAGGAGCCGATCCGATTGTCCCGGGGCCAGCCGAAGGCTGTAGCGCCCCGGTCCCCTTCCCCCAGGGGCCCCGCCAGGCTGCGGCGGTGCAGGTCGGCCAGGCCGGCGCCCAGGCCCCGCCAATCTCCAGCCGCCAGCTCCAGCCAGGGCAGCACCAGCACCGCCTCCCCCGCCACCACCCCCAGGGCCAGCGGGGTGGGCACCGCCAGCCGCTCCGGGTTGGCGGCGGCCGCCAGGGCTGCCAGGCCATCGGCCTCGGCCTCCAGCAGGGCCAGCGTGCCGCTGGTGGGACCGCTCTTGGCGAAGAGCCGGCTGCCGTCCGCAAGGGCGAGACACCAGGCGCTGTGGCTGCAGCCGCCCCCGACGGGGGAGCGGCCGCGCAGCACGACTCCGAGCCGCTCGGCCAGCCAGGCAGCGAGGGGATCGGAGCCGGGGGCGACCATCAGCGCGCGGGGGGCAGGGGGAGCGATGGCGCCGTCACCGGCCGGGGCGGTGGGCTCCGGCGGGAGAGCCCGAGTCGCGTTCCAAAGCTCAGCGCCAGGACCGCCACCAGGGCCGCGAGCAGGGCCAGCTTCATCACCAGGCCCACAGCCCGGATGATCAGCCGCAGCAGGAACAACACCAGCAGGGCCAGCAGCGCCAGGGCGGCCACCACCAGGGGCGTTGCCATCGACCGGGACCGGGGAGCCTCACCCTGCCATGGGTCACGACCGGCGGCGGCCGGGTGCCAGCATGACGCGATGAACGCAACCGCGGCCGCCGGCGATGCCGAGCCGATCGACGTGGTGGTCGTGGGGGCGGGCATCGCCGGGCTGACGGCCGCCGCCCTGCTGGCCCGCGCCGGCCTGGCGGTGGAGCTGCTGGAGGCCCACCACCAGAGCGGGGGCTGCGCCGGAACCTTCCGCCGCGGCCCCTGGATCTTTGATGTCGGGGCCACCCAGGTGGCGGGACTGGAGCCCGGCGGCATCCATGAGCGCCTGTTCCGGCACCTGGGGGTGCCTGCCCCCGCCGCCGAGCCCCTGGATCCCGGTTGCGTGGTCGACCTGGCGGATGGCCGGCCGCCGGTGCGGATCTACCGCGACCCGGTCGCCTGGCGGGAGGAGCGGCAGCGCCAGTTCCCCGGCAGCGAGCGCTTCTGGGGCTTGTGCGCGGCCCTGCACCGGGCCAACTGGCGCTTCGCCAGCAAGGATCCGGTGCTGCCCCCCCGCTCCGCCTGGGACCTTGCCCAGCTGCTGGGGGCGGTGGGCGCCGACACCCTGCTTTGCGCGCCGCTGACCGGAGCGACGGTGGCGGATCTGCTGCGGCTCAGCGGCTGCGGCGGCATGGGGCGCCTGCGGCGGTTCCTCGACCTGCAGCTGCGCCTCTATTCCCAGGAACCGGCGGAGCGGACCGCGGCGCTCTACGGCGCCACCGTGCTGGCGATGGTGCAGGAGCCCCTGGGGCTGGCGCATCTGCGGGGGTCGATGCAAGCCCTCAGCGACGCCCTGGAGAGGGCTTTGGCGGCTGCTGGGGGGAGTCTGCGCTGCCGGCACCGGGTGCGGCGCCTCATCCCGCCGGCCGCCCCTGGAGGCAGCTGGGGGGTGGAGGGGGAGGCCGCCGGCGGCGTCTCCTTCCAGCGGCAAGCCCGGGAGGTGGTGCTCAGCCTTCCCCCCCAGGTCCTTCCCGAGCTGCTCGGTGCGGCCCTGCCCCTGGGCTACCGGCGGCGGCTGGAGGGGCTGCCGGAGCCCAGCGGTGCGCTGGTGTTCTACGGGGCGGTGGAGCGGTCGCGGCTTGCCGCCGACTGCCCGGCCCATCTCCAGCTGGACTGGGCCGAACCGGGCTCCCTGTTCGTCTCGGTGAGCCGGGAGGGGGATGGCCGCGCCCCGGCCGGCCAGGCCACCGTGATCGCCAGTGTCTTCACCCCCGCCCGCCCCTGGTTCGCCCTGGAGCGCTCCGCCTACGACGGCCGCAAGCGGCAGGCGAGGGAAGGGATTCAGGCGGGGCTGGAGCGGCTGCTTGGGGTGCCCGGCGACGGCTGGCGCCACGGTGAGCTGGCCACCCCCAGGGGGTTCGCCCGCTGGACCTCCCGGCCCTGGGGCTGGGTGGGCGGCCTGGGCCAGCGGCCCAGCCAGTTCGGTCCCTTCGGCCTGGCGAGCCGCACTCCCCTGCCGGGTCTGTGGCTCTGCGGTGACGCGATTCACCCGGGGGAGGGCACCGCTGGTGTCAGCCTTTCGGCCCTGATGGCCTGCCGCCAGCTGTTGGAGGGCCGCGGCGCCCCCCTGCGCCTGCCCGCCTGAGGGAGCGGCGTCAGTCTTTGAGGAAGCCCGGCCGCAGCATCTGACAGTGCTCCAGCCGCTGGCGCAGCCCCTCCCAGTCGCCCCCCTCCACCAGACCCTCGAGATCGTCGAGGGCGTGCCGGTAGGCCGCCAGGGCGGCCCGCAGGGCCGGCCGGTTGTGGCGGGCCATCAACGCCCCCAGCTCGGGATTGCCCCCCCCCACCCGGCTGGTGTCCGCGAAGCCGCTGGAGGCCAGAGTCCGCACCAGCGGGGCGAGCTCGGCCGTGGCGCCCTCGTCGGCGGCCCGCAGCAGGGCCGCGCTCACCAGCACCGGCAGATGGGAGATCAACGCCACCGCCCGGTCGTGGTCGCCGGCCTCGCAGCGGATCGGCAGGGCCCCCAGGGCTTGGGCCAGGGTCTCCACGGCCTCCAGTGCCGCCGGATCGGTGCGGGGTGTGGGGGTGACCACCCAGGGCCGGCCGCGGAACAGGCCCTCCTCGCCCGCTTCGACGCCACAGCGGGCAGTGCCCGCCATCGGATGGGAGCCCACGAACCGACCCCCCAACCACGGCTCCCAGGCGGCCAGCAGCGGTCCCTTCACCGAGCCCACGTCCGTGACGACGGCGGCGGGCGGCAGGGCGGCCCGCAGGGCCGGCTCGGGCGCCAGCAGCCGATCGAGGGGCAGGCAGAGGAGCACCAGGCCGCACTCCGCCAGCACGGCCGGGTCGGTGTCCACCCGATCGGCCAGCTCCCGCTGGCGAGCCCGCTCGGCGGTCTCGGCCCGGTGCACCAGGGCGTGCACCGTGGCACCCTGCCGCCGCAGGTCGAGGCCCAGGGAGCCGCCGATCAGGCCCAGCCCCACCACGCCCACGGGTTGGCTCTGCCACAGGGGGGTCATCGGGGGGCCGCTTCGCTCTGCGATCAGCTTCCTACAGGCCCCCGAGCTGCTGGAGGCGCTCGCGCCGCCGCCGCTGTCTTCCTCGCTGCCGTTCGCCCCTGGGCCCCTGCCTACGATCCCCGCATGTTGGAAGCCAGCGCCCACCAGTGTCTCAAGTCCCTGCTCCAGGGGGAGGGACAGCCCCGTTGGCCGCACCACCTCACCCTCAGCCGGTTGGTGGCCCGCAGCCTGCGGCGGGGGGATCACACCCTGTTGCGGCTGGCCCCAGGCGCCGATCCGAGCTGGTGGATCAGCCTGCTGGTGCCCCTGGCCCTGAGCGAGCTGCCCCTGGCCCTGGTGGTCAGCGATGGGCTGCGCCAGCGGCTGCTGCAGCTGGAATGGCCCAGGCTGCGAAGCGCCGGACTGCCGCTGGCCTGCTGGCAGGGTCCTGGGGCTCCCGCCTCGGCCCGACTCTGGCTGCTGAGCCACCGCGAGCTGCTCGATGCTTGGCGGGGCGGATGCCTTGGCGAGCGCCAGCTGGTGATCCCCGAGGCGGAACGGTTGGAGGGGGAGCTGCGGCAGGCCCTGGCCATCCGCCTGGAGCCCCGCCACTGGGACGCGCTGATCCTCAGCCAGCCGGCCCTGAAGGACAGCCTGCTGAGCCTTCACCAGGGCCTCAGCCGTCGCATCCTGCACCATCCGCGCCGGGCCCAGGCCCTGGTGCCCCTGGCGCCGGAGGATGAGGCGCCGCTGCGCCACCTCCTCCGCCTGCTGGAGCCCCTGCCCGCCCCCTGGCCAGCCTGGCTGGCGGCCCAGGAGGGGGGCTGGTGCGGCTGGGCGTCACTCGACGCCGGCGCCCTGCAGTGGCAGCTGCACCGCCAGCCGCTGGAACCTCTGGCGGAGCTGGTTGGTCTGCTGCAGGGCCGCGGCGCGGTGCTGGCCGGAGAACTGGCGGGAGTGCGGGCGGTTGCCGCCGACGTCGACTCCCTCCCCCAGGCGGCCACGGTGCTCGGTCTTGCCCCCCAAGTGCTGCTCGACCTGGCCGATCCCCCCCTCTCCGACCCCCTGCCCCTCTACGCCCCCCTGCGCCAGCCCCTGCCCACTAGCCCGCAGCTGGCGGAGCACCTGCTGGAGCACTGCCGCCGCTTGGTGCTGGGGCAGGCGGGCCTGAGTGTCGTTCTCCTCGACGACGAGGGTCTGCGCCACGGCCTCACCAGCTCCCTGGCCGCGGAGTTCGGCAGTCGTGTCGGCCATGAGTGCGTCAGCCAGGAGAGCAATGGCGTGATCTGCTGCCGCTGGTCCTGGTGGCTGGATCATCAGGGCTCCCTCCCCCTGCCCTCCCAAGTGGTGGTGGGCCTGCTGCCGATCGCCAGCCTGGAGGATCCGCTCACCGCCGCCCGGGTCGCCCGGCTGCGCCAGCAGGGGCGTGACTGGTTCCGGGAACTGCTGCTGCCCGATGCCCTCAACCGCCTGCAGCGGGGTGTGGCCGGCCTGAGGCGCTGTGGCGGTCGCCTGGCGGTTCTGGATGGCCGGCTGCGCGGCCGCAGCTGGGGTCGGCAAGTGTTCGCAGCCCTGGAACCCTGGGTGCAGCTGACCCGGCTGCTGCCCTCCTGAGCCCTTCCTCCGCGGGCCGCCCTAGCCTCAGGGCCAGAACCGTCCCGAACCGCGATGGGAGAAGCGAAGCGCCGTGCCGAGCAGGGGCTGCCCCCCCGCCAGAAAAAAATCGCGGGCGGCAGGCCCGCGGACAAGTCGCCCCGCCTGCTGCCCTGGTTGCCGTTCACCCGCAACCAGGCCGACCGCTTCGTGCAGCTGAGCACCCGCGGCGCCTGGGTGGGAATCGGAGCCCTGGTGCTGTTCTGGGTCACTGTGCGTTTCATCGGCCCCGCCCTGGGCTGGTGGCAGCTGGCGGATGGCTGAGGGCGCTCCGGTGGGAAAGCCCGCACACGGCGAGCCCTCCCTTCCGGAAATCAAAAGAAAACCTTAGGCTTCGCAGAACTGTGGCCTGCCCCCGTGTTCTCCCGCCTCGCTGAGCAGTACCGCTCTGTGGTTGACGACCTGGTGTTGAGCCTGGAAGCCCTCGCCCGCTGCCTGCAGCAGCAGGGTCAGGTGGCGAGCTGCTACACCTGCGGTGAGCCCGGCGAACGGCAGGGCACGGCTTTTGTCGCCGAACTCGGCGAGGCCCACCTGGTGCGCTTCCGGGTGTCCGACTGCGGCGTGAACTGGCTGGAATCGCGCAACGGCCACGAACTGGTGAGGCTGGAGGGGGCCGAAGCGATCCAGGAGCTCCAGCGGGTGGCCAACGTGCTGCGCACCCCTGGTGCCGGTCCGCTCGGCCTCCGCACCCAGGAGGAAGCGGAGGCCGCCTGAGGGGCCTCCGCCGGAACCGCTGACTGGTCTGGCTGGCGGGCCGCCATCAGGCGGCCGGCAACTCCTCGAGCACCTTCACCGCCGCCGCTTCGGCCTCTGCGGCTCCCAGCGGCTTGGTGGCGGCCTGACGGGCTGCCGCGGCCAGGGGCTTCATGGAGTTGGCGGTGACCTCAGACCCCTCGGTGAGCCGCAGGCGGGTGAGCTCCTCAATCACCTCCGCTTGCTCGGGGTTCTGCTCCAGCCAGGCGATGGTGTTGTCCCGCCCCTGGCCGATGTTGTCGCCCTCGTAGCTGTACCAGGCGCCCTTGCGGGTGACCACGCCCGTTTCCTCCGCCAGGTCGAGCAGGCAGCCCAGGGTGCTGATGCCCCGGCCGAAGAGGATGTCGAACTCGGCGATGCGGAAGGGAGG
>JBILEP010000046.1:0-10935 GCA_044352045.1 Cyanobium sp.
CGCCATCCAGAGATGAACCGGGTGCGGATCCTCAGGAACGAACCCTTCCGTTTCGATTCCCGGCTGCTCTGAGCGCTCAGCAGCGGCGGGGGGCCGTGGGCCAGCGGGTTGAGCTGGCGTTGCCGTGTGTCCCAGCCCATCACGATCTGCAGCACCTCATGCAGCCGGCCCAGGGTGATCGTCTCCTCCACCCAGAAGCGCCTCCAGATCGGCGTTTCGATGTCGTTGAGGCTCACGTGCAGCTGCAGAGCCGCAACCTGCGCTGGCGATTGCCTGGCGGCGGGTGGCATGGTTGTTGGAGCATCCGATACCAGATTCGCTCCAGCGACCCGAGGCCGCTGATCGAACTGGAGGTCGCCGCCGTGCTCGGCGCCAATCGCCATGGGCGCACCGACGAACGGCTCGGCTACCGCAATGGCAGCCGTCCTCGCCTGCTCAACACCCAGGTGGGCGACATCCCCCTCTCCATCCCGAAACGCCGCGCTGGCCGCTTCTTCCCGCCGAGCCTCGAACCCCGCCGACCTGTCTGATCGCTGGCACCCGGGGGCCACAGGCTGTTCGCTGCGCAGAGCAGGGGGTGGCTCATCCGACCGGCCGCCCCCCATCGCCAAAAGCATCGCGGTAGTCGTCGCCATCCCGCGCCGCTGGGTCAAGGGCTTCACCCTCAGGGGATCGCTGAAAAATCAATCGGGGCGACAGGATTCGAACCTGCGACCTGATGCTCCCAAAGCACCCGCGCTACCAAGCTGCGCTACGCCCCGATGGCCGGACTCTAGCGGCCGGGCTGGGCGGGGGTCAGGAGGCGTGGAGCGGATAGGGCTGGCCGGGCACCGGATCGATGAAGCGGCAGGGGGGGGAGGCCTCGACCCAGGCGGCGACGGTGGCGGCGGCCTCGCTGGGGCTGCCCTGCACCTGCAGCAGGCCGGCGAGCACGCCGCTGAAGCGCACGTCGCCGCCGGTGGTGCTGGCGAGCACGGTGGCGGGTCGGAAGCGCTCGAGCAGCTGGGGCAGGGCCGTGCGGCCGCGCACGAAGGCGCCGGCCAGGGGAAGCCCCACATCGATCACCGGCGTGATCACGGCGGTGAGGGGGCGGGCGGGCAGGTCGGGGCTGAGGAAGCCGTGGGGTTCCAGGTAGAGGCTGCCGCTGGGGTGGTCCAGCAGGTAGCCGTTCTCCACCTGGGGCACGGCGGCGCCGGCGGTGGCGGTGATCGTCAGCGCACCGACACCATGGCGCTCCCCGGGGCGCAGGGCAGTCGCCGACTGGAAGCCGAGCGAGCGCACCCGCTGCGCCGCCGCCGCCGATCCCACCACCGGGATGGTTTTGGGCAGCAGGGCGAGGCTGGGGGGATGGCAGTGGTCGCTCAGGGCCTGGGTGAGCAGCAGCAGATCCACCCCTTCCGGAACCGGTTGGGGATCCGCCAGTTCCCCCTTCAGCAGCCAATCGCCCGGCCCGAACTGCAACGGCCCGCTGAGCCAGGGGTCCACCAGCAGCCGCGGACCGCCGGCGAAGTCGAGGAGCCAGCCGTTGGCCCCCAGGTAGGTGGCCGTGATCGAAGGGTGGGGCTCCATCGGGCGGGCTCGGCGGCAAGGCGCTTACACCCTGGCGCATGGTCGCTGGCCGTGGGCTCGGACAGCAACCGCTGACATGGGCGGGTTTCGGTACCAGAAACAACGTCCGCAACCCGACGGGGTTCGCGAACCTTTACAAACTTGCCGATCCACGCCATGGCCCTGCGCCGTCGTGTCGAAATCCTTCCCTTCGCTGGCTCCCGCGCCGGCGACACCCTCTTCTCCTCCCCCCAGCCGAGCGATGAAACCTTGATCGCCGAGGTGGGCCCCAACCCCGCCGGCGAGCTCTTCTGCCACCGCCATCAGACCGACCAGCTGATGGTGCTGCGCGGCTGCATCGACCTGATCGTGCTGCAGGAGGGTCGGCTGCGGCGCATCACCCTGCGGGAGGACGAAGCCTCCTGGGTGCGCATCCCCCCCGGAGTTCCCCACGGCGCCATCAACCGTGGCCGCCGGCCGGCGGTGGTGGTGAACGCCGTGCTGCGTCATGGTCCCAGCGATCCACGCGACTACCAGCCCCGGCCGGTTCCCCCCGCCTTCGCCTCTGACTGGGCGGCGCTCGCCGCCGCCTGATCCGGATCCACCGGCAGCCCCTTCACCCCCAGGGCCAGGCGTCGGGCGGCCAGCAGCAGCGGGTAGAGCCGCTCCGCCCGGGGGGTGTCGGCCAGCAGGGGGCCGAGCAGGCGCAGCAGCGCCGCGCTCGGCCGCATCCGGGCGCAAAGCCACTGGATCGCCGCGGCGCCATGCAGCACCCGCTCGCCATCGATCAGCACCGCCCCCTCCGCCAGCCGATAGCCCCGCTGCGCCAGGGATGCCCGCAGGGCGTGATCGGCGCGGCCATCGCGGATGCCCAGGTCCGGGATGCCCGAGCGCAACTCGCTGAGCGCCGCGAAATGGCGGCAGAACGGACAACCGCCGTCGTACACAAGCAGCGGACCGCCCCCGGAAACGCCGGGCGGGGCCGATGCGGCTGGGGTTCCGGGAGAATCAATCACTCTCGCTTCCTTCCTGGGGTTGTCGCCATGCAGTCAGTCCAGGCAGGCCGGGAACGGGGAAGCAGGGAGATTGTGTCGTGGCTGCGCGTCTCGCTGCGGGGCGTGCTGGCGCTGATGCTCTCCCTGGCGGCCCTGCTGCCGGCAGCCCTGCTCTGGATCCCGGCGTCGCCCGCCCGGGCTGACAGCCAGCCCGTGGCGCGGGCCTTCCGCTGCGATGGCGAACCGCTCAGCGCCCTCCTGGTGCCCGGCGCCGTGGATGCCAGCGACATCCCCAACACCCTCGCCGGCACCCTGCCTGGCGCCTACATGGTGTTGCGCTGGCGGGGGGTGCAGCTGCAGCTGCCCCGCAGCAACAACGCCGGCGCACCAAGCTTCAGCGATGGCAAATGGGCCTGGAGCGAAGCCGAGGCCGACCATCCCGTGCTGCGCTTGCGGCGCCCCGGCGGCGACCTGCAGGACTTCGCCTGTGAAGCCATCAGCCCTCCACTTTCACCGACACGGTGGTGACCTTCTGGGCCTTGGGGGCCTTCACGGTCAGCAGGCCATCGCGGTAGTGGGCTTCGAGCTGGTCGCGGTCGATGGCGGTGGGGAAGCGGAAGCTGCGGCTCCAGGTGCCATAGCGGAACTCGCTCAGCAGCGGAGCGGCGGCGGTGGCCTCCTCCCGCTCGCTGGCTGGGGGAAGCTCCCTTTGGCTGCGCCGCTCGGCGCTGATCACCAGCGAGCGCTCGGTGGCCTTCACATCCAGGGCGGCCCGGTCGACGCCGGGCAGCTCCAGCACCACCTCATAGGCCTCAGCGGTCTCGTGGACCTCGGCGGCGGGGATGCGCTCGGCGGTTTGCAGCTGCTGGCTGAGCTGCTGCTCCAGGCGATCGAAGAGTTGGAAGGGGGAAGAAGAAGTGCGCAGGGTCAACATGGTGGCAATGGGCGAAGGGTGGAGGGTCGGGGTGATCGTCCGCCCCGGCGCACACACTCTCCCGGAAGCGTCTGGAGCTCGTGATCGGGGCGACCGAACCTGCCGGATCGGCCCTCACACCAGCGATTCGGTCGCCACGACCGCGGGGTCGGGAGAACCGGCGGACCTTGGGCGGCCCTTAACCCGAAACCGCCCGCCGGCCCCATGCTGGGGAGAGCTGATGGGGACCTCATTGGTGGACACCTCCCCGCTGCCGGCCCTGAGCAACGGCGAGCACGCCCTGGCGTTGATCCAGCGCCAGACCCGGCGACTGGCAGCCCTGCAGCGCGAGGTGCTGGCGGATGGGGATCCGGAGCCGCTCCATCAGTTCCGGGTCAGCCTGCGGCGGCTGCGCACCGCCCTGCAGCAGTTCGCCCCCGCCCTGGAGCTGCCGGATGGGGTGGGCAGCGGCCGCATCGCCGCCCTCGCCCGCCGCACCGGCCTCTGCCGCGATCTCGATGTGCTGCGCCAGCGGCTCGACAGCAGCCTCCTGCCCCGCCTGGTGAGCGAGGAGCGCCAGGCCCTGCGGCCCGCCCTCAAGCGGCTGCAGCGGGAGCGGCGCCTGGCCTTCGAGGCGGTGAGCGAGACGCTCGTCTCCCCCCGCTACCTCAAGCTGCTGGCGCGGCTGGGGCGCTGGCAGCAGCGGCCCGCCTTCACCAGCCTGGGCCACCAGCCCCTGGCGGAGTGGCTGCACGAATGGCACCTGCCCCTCTCCGGGGCGCTCTACCTCGATCCCGGCTGGCAGGCCAGCGACCCGCGCTCGGAGGAATTGCACAGCCTGCGCAAGCGCATCAAGGGGGTGCGCTACGCCCTGGAGCACCTGGTGGACCTGCTGGATGCCCCCGGCCAAGGCTGGATCGCGGCGCTCAAGCAGGCCCAGGGCTTGCTGGGGGATCTGCATGATCTGCAGGTGCTGGAGGCCTGCCTGCTGGATCGGCCGGGCCAGCGGCCCGGCGGCGACCTGGCGGGCCTGCGGGCCGAGCTGGAGCGGCAGCGCGTTGCCGTGTGGGGGCAGTGGCGGCCGCTCGCCGCCCTGCTGCTGCTCCCCGAGAGTCGCCGGGCGTTACCTGCCCTCAGGCCGCTGCCGCAGGCGATCCCGCCGCCGCCGAGCGGGGAAGGGGCGGCAACCGCAGGCTCGTGAGCCAGGAGAGCGCCAGCAGCAGCGCGGAGCCCCACAGGCAGGCCTGCATGCCGGCGCTGCCGCCGCCGCCCAGCAGGAACAGGCCACCCGAGAGCAGGGTTCCCACCAGCCGGCCGGCGGCGTTGGCCATGTAATAGAAGCCCACATCCAGGCTCACGGCCTCGGCCTCGGAGTAGGCCAGCACCATATAGCTGTGGATGGAGGAATTCATCGCGAACACCACGGCGAACAGCGCCAAACCGGCCACCACCGCCAAGCCGCCGTGGCCACCGCGCCCGAGGGCGATCGCGATCAGGGCCGGCACCGCCGTGAGCAGCGCCGCCCAGAACGACACCGCCCGGGGCCCCGGCGGGGCAGCGCTCCCCCACAGCCGCCGCAGCGATGGCGCCGCCCCCTGCACCACGCCATAGCCGATCACCCACAGACCCAAAAAGCCCCCCACCTCCCAGAAGCGCCAGCCCAGGGCCGCCTCCAGGAACACCGGCAGGGCCACCACAAACCACACATCACGGGCGCCGAACAGGAAAAAGCGCGCCAGCGACAGCACGTTGATCCCCTCAGACTTGGAGAACAGCGAGCGGAAGGCGGCCTTGCCCTTCATCTGCCCCAGGTTGGCCGGCAGGGGCAGGGTGATCAGGAAGGCCAGCGCCAGGGCCGCCGCCATCACCGCCACGGCGGCATTGAAGCCCAGGGCGGTGAGCAGCACGCCACCGAGGAAGAAGCCCACCCCCTTGAGGGCATTCTTCGAGCCGGTGAGGATCGCCACCCAGCGGAACAGGCGCGCCTCGCCGGAGGGCACCACGGCGCGGATGGCGCTCTTGGCGCTCATCTTGTTGAGATCCTTGGCGATGCCGCTCAGCGCCTGGGCGGCCATCACGTAGATCACCGACAGCAGCTTCGGCCAGCTTTCGGAGACCGGCACCAGCATCAGCAGCGCCACGATCTGCAGCCAGGTGCCGCTCCAGAGGGTGAGGCGCAGGCCATAGCGGGCCGCGATCCAGCCGCCGCAGAGATTGGTGACGACACCAAAGAATTCGTAGAACAGGAACAGCAGGGCGATCGTGAGGGTGGAGTAACCGAGCTGGTGGAAATGGAACACCACCAACATGCGCAGCGCCCCATCCGTGAGGGTGAAGGCCCAGTAATTGGCGGTGACGATCCCGTATTGGCGCAGGGGAGAAAGCATCGGCACGGTCCCTCAGCGCTGGTCGAGCCGGGCGATGTGGCAGGCCAGATCCGCCATGCGGCAGCTGTAGCCCCATTCGTTGTCGTACCAGGCGTACACCTTCAGCTGGCTGTCGTTCACCACCATCGTGGAGAGGGCATCCACGATCGAACTGCGGGGATCGTTGACATAATCCACCGACACCAGCGGGCGGGTTTCGTAGCCGAGGATGCCCTGCAGCGCTCCGTTGGCGGCCGCCTCAAAAGCCCGGTTCACCGCCTCCACACTCGCCGGCCGCTCCAGTTCGAACACCGCATCCACCAGCGAGGCATTGAGCAGCGGCACCCGCACGGCGTGGCCATTGAGCTTGCCCTGCAGCTCCGGGAAGATCAGGCCGATCGCCCGCGCCGAGCCCGTGCTGGTGGGGATCAACGACTGCAGGCAGGAGCGGGCGCGGCGCAGGTCATTTTTGAACCCATCCACCACCACCTGGGTGTTGGTGACGTCGTGGAGGGTGGTGATCGAGCCGTGGCGGATCCGGAAGGCGCTGTGCACCACCTGCACCAGGGGCGCCAGGGCGTTGGTGGTGCAGGAGGCGGCCGTCACCAGGCGGTGGCGGCTGGGGTCATAGAGGTGGTGGTTGATGCCGAACACCACGTTCAGGGCCTCTGCCCCACCGATCTCCCCCTTCACCGGACAGGCCACCAGCACCCGGGGCAGGCCAGCGACGTCGAAGTAGGGCTGGAGGGTGGCCGGCGTTTTGAAACGGCCGCTGCACTCCAGCAGCAGCTCCACCCCCGCCTCGCGCCAGGGCACGGCGAGGGGATCGCCCTGCTGGCTGGTGGAAACGGCCTGGCCGGCCACGAGGAAGCCCTGCGGGTCGCTTTCCACCGCTTGGGGCCAGCGGCCGTGCACCGAATCGAAGGCCAGCAGGTGGGCGGCGGTGTGGGCGTCACCGGCCGGGTCATTGACATGCACCAGCTCGATGCCGGGCCGGCCCCAGAGGGCCCGGAACACCAGGCGACCGATGCGACCGAAGCCGTTGATGCCGATCCGCATGGCGCCGGAAAGCCGCTGGGCCTCTCAGCGAAGCACCACCCCCCGGCCAGCGGACGGTGCTCCAGATCACATGGAACCGTCAGCTCGCGGCGCGACGGCGCAGCTCCGGCAGGGCGAACTGCAGCGAGGTGGCCAGGGGCCGGCTCTCCCCCAGCTTCGGGCTCCACACCGCCCCCGCCTCCAGCTCCGCCAGGCTCACCAGCGCCAGGTCCTGACCCTCCAGCAGGCGCAGGGCCTGCAGCGGCACCGGCAGCGGCGCGTGGAAATAGTGCAGCACCCGCTCCGGGCGCTCCTGGCGGAAGGCAAAGGTGAGCGGCCCGGCCTGCCAGGCGATCTCCTCCAGCAGTTCGCGGCGCAGGGCCTGCTCCGGCGTCTCGCCCGGATCCAGGTGGCCGCCGAACAGGCCCCAGTGGCCCGGCGCCACGATGCCGGGCACGTCGTCGCGCAGCTGGAGCAGCCAGCGCCCCTCCCGCTCCAGCAAGGCCAGGGCCACCGCGACGCTCATCGCTCCCCTCCGGCCAGCGACGCTTCGCTGGCAGTGGTTCCGCTGGTGGCGGATCCGCTGGGGTCGAGGAGCCAGAGGGCCACGCCACCGCCGCGGCCCCGGGCCGCCAGCCAGGTCTCACCGGCGGCGGTGCGGCCGCGGCCGATCAGGGCGAAGAAGGGCAGGCGCCGCTCCTCGGGTCGCGCCAGGGGCCGCTCGATCAGGGGGCGACCGGCGAGGCGCAGCTGCCAGCGGCAGAACCAGAAGCGCAGCAGGGGCCGGCGCCCGGCCAGGCGGCCCTCACCCTCGAAGCGCAGCTCCAGGGCGCCGAGGGCCACCCGGTTCAACAGCGGCAGCCCCGCCGCCGTGGCCGCGCCGATCTCCAGGCTGGCGTCCAACCCCCGCAGCAACGCCGCCGCCGCGGCCTGGGGCGGTCCGCCGCGGCGGGGCCACACCTGATGGAAGCGCCAGCGGCCCTGCAGGGAGGCGGCCTCCAGGCCGCTGCCGCCGGCCCTGGCGCCGGCCTCCAGGCGCAGCAGCTGCTCCCCATCCGGCAGGGCGTCGGCGGCTGGAAGCGACATCAGGGGAGGGGAGGAGGGCGCGACCTTAGGTTGAACCCTTCGCCGCGCCAAGCCCCATAGCCGCCGAGATCAGGGTGACGCCCAGCTGAAGCCGCCCCGGGTTTGACCCGCCTCAGGGCGCCGCCCCCAGCGGGTCAATCCTCGCCAGGCGCGGGGGGCGTGGTGCCCGGGGAGGTCACAGATCCCCGTGCCATTGGGCACAGGGCCGGCGGCCGCGCCACGATCGGGATCGAGCCCGTCTGCCCGCCACCGCCCTCCGCCCGCGATGCCGCGCCCGATCGATCACGCCCTGCGGCTGCGCAGCCTATGGCTCTGCTACCTGCTGGCGATGCTGTTTCACGTGGACCTGGGCCTGATGCCCCTGTTCCACGGCCTGTCGCCGGAGATCGAGAGCAAGGTGCCGCAAACCCAGCTGCCGCTGGTGTTCTGGGGGATGCTGATCTATTTCCTGATCCCGCTGGCCTCGATTCTGCTGATCGCCTGGGCGGCGAGCGATCCGGAGGGGGAGGCGCGCTGGCGGCCGTGGCGGCGCGCGCACTTCTGGATCTCGGTGGTGTACACCGTCACCAACATCCCCCATCTGATTGCCGACATCCTCGTGCCCGATTCGCGCGGTGACCAGGTGTTGTTGATGGTGGTGCTGCTGGTGATCGGGCTGCTGATCAATGCGGAGGGCTGGCGCTGGTGGCGAAGCAACAACCAATCGTGATCTCTTCCCAGCCGATCGTGATCCTCGGCGGCTTCCTGATCACCCAAGAGGCGTACCAACCGATGCGGCAGCGGCTGGCGGAGCTGAGCGGGCAGGCGCTGGAGCGGGTGGAGCTGGTGCCGGTGGGGCGGCTGGAGTGGCTGCTGACGGTGTTCCCCTGGGCCTGGGCGCGGATTCTCGACCGGGTGGCGGCGGCGGTGGAGCGGCAGGCGAGCGGATCGCCCACGGGCGGGGTGACGCTGGTGGGCCACAGCTCGGGCGGGATCATGGCGCGGCTGTTTCTGGATGACCGGCCGTTTGAGGGCCGCCGCTGGAATGGCCGGGCGCGGGTGAACACGCTGGTGATGCTGGGCAGCCCGCACACGGCCCTGAAGGCCACGCCGCTGCGGCAGAAGGTGGCGCGCGAGCTGCCGGGCTGTGTGTTTGCGCCGGCGGTGCGGTATGTGTCGGTGGCGGGGGCCGTGGATCTGGACCCAGCGCGGGGCGAAGCGAGCGACACGGCGCGGCGAATGGCGCCGACCGCCTACCGCAACAGCACGGGCGACGCGAACGATCAGGGCGATGGTTTGGTGCCGGTGCGCTCGGCGCTGCTGGAGGGCTCGGAGGAGGTGGTGCTGGAGGGTGTGGCCCATGGCGGTGCCTTCGGGCCGATCTGGTACGGCAGCCCGGAGGTGGTAACGCGCTGGTGGGCGGCGGTGAGCGCGCCCATGTGAGCGGCACTGGCGGCCGCCAGTCCCGGCAGGTCGTAGCCGCCCTCCAGCGCCGACACCAACCGCCCGCCGGCATGACGCTCCGCCAGCTCCATCGCCAGGCGGGTGAGGGCGGCGAAATCAGCGTCGTCGAGCCGGAAGCCGCCAAGCGGATCCTCGCGGCGGGAATCAAAGCCGGCGGAGATGAGCACGAACTGGGGCGCGAACGCGTCGGCCGCCGGCAGGATCTGCTCCCGCCAGGCCGCCAGCAGCTCGGGGCCGGTGGTGCCGGCGGGCAGGGGAATGTTCACCGTGAAGCCCTCGCCGTCGCCAACGCCGCGATCGGAGGCAGCGCCGGTGCCGGGATAAAGCGGCGCCTGGTGGCTGCTGCAGAAGAGCACGGAGGGATCGGCGGCGAAAATGTCCTGGGTGCCGTTGCCGTGGTGCACGTCCCAATCGAGGATCAGCACCCGCGCCAGGCCATGGGCCACCTGCAGATGGCGGGCGGCAACGGCGATGTTGTTGTAGATGCAGAAGCCCATGCCGCGCTCGGCTGAGGCGTGATGCCCCGGCGGCCGCACCACCGCGAAGGCGTTGGCCACCTGCCCCGCCAACACCGCCTCCACCGCCGCCAGCACGCCACCGGCCGCCAACCGCGCGATCCGCTCCGACTCGGGCCCGATCGCCGTGTCGCCGCTGGAGAGCTCATGCAGGCCGGCGGCCACATCCGCTTGCACCTGCGCCAGGTAGGCGGGGCTGTGCACGCGCAGCAGTTCGGCGTCTGTGGCGGGTCGCGGGGCAATCAGCCGGCAGCGGGGCAGCAGGCCGGCCAGGTGCAGGCCCTGCAGCACGGCATCCATCCGGGCAGGCTGCTCGGGGTGGAAGTCGCCGGTGCTGTGCAGGCGGTAGGCGGGGTCGCAGACGAGGCCGGTGGGGAGGGGGGTGGTGATGGGGAGACCCTCGTTCACGATTGGCAGCGCCTGTTGGAGACGGCATGAACGCTCAGCATAGTGAGCGCAGAGATAGCGGGTGTATCAGCAAGTCTTCAATTGCGGGTCCGCTGCATTGGAATGCCAGGCGTTAACCCAAAGGTAGACAAAGACATCCTTGAAAGTCTGAAAAGAGCTGACCGGTGTCAAAACCGCTCGGGGTCTCCGCTGGGGCCATGCAGAAACTCAGCAGGTTGCAACCGCCGCCCATAGCGGAAGGCCACGGCGATCACATTGCTGGTGCCATGGCGGTGCTGCTTCACCTCGCTGGCTGAGAAGAGCAGCAGCTTGATCGGGAGGCGGTGATGAGCCAGCTTCCAGCCCAGGAGATCAAACTGGAGCCACTCAGATTGGGATGACCCTACTGCGGCGAACGAGCGGGATCACGCGGTTTGGACGCCTTGGGAACACGGCCTTGATGAAACACGTCCGAACCAGTATGCGCTGACTCCCACATGTTCTTCTCTTCCTCGGCGTCGGGGGTGTTGCGCTGCAAGAGCCACATGGTGCGTATCTCGTCCTTTCCCTCCTTGTTGAGAGTATGTTGCCCGACCCATGTGGCGACGGAACCGTGCGTCGTACCGCCATCAATCGGACGTTTC
>JBILEP010000309.1:0-3046 GCA_044352045.1 Cyanobium sp.
CGATGCGGCAGCCATCGCCGATCTCCACCTCCGCGCCGATCACCGCGTAGGGGCCGATCTCCACGCCACCCGCCAGGCGGGCGCGAGGATCCACAAGGGCCGTGGGGTGAACGCTGGTGGCCATCGCTGCGCTCGACATCCCTCAGTCCACCAGCGAGAACATCAGCTCACCGGAGCACACCAGCTGGCCATCCACCGTGACCTCGCCGCGCACCTTGCCGAAGCGCTGGCGCTTGAGGCTGAGCAGATCGCAGCTGATCCGCAGCTGGTCGCCCGGCACCACCGGCTTGCGAAAGCGCACCCCATCAATCCCCGCGAACACAAACAGCCCCTTCGGCAGATCGGGCATCTGGGTGACGATCAGCCCCCCCACCTGGGCCATCGCCTCCACAATCAACACCCCCGGCATCAGCGGCCGGCCCGGGAAATGGCCCTGGAACTGCGGCTCGTTGAGGGTGATGTTCTTGATCGCCACCGCCCGCTTCCCCGGCGTGTACTCGATCACCCGGTCCACCAGGGCAAAGGGATAGCGGTGTGGCAACAGATTCATGATCTGCTCGCAACCCAGCAGCGCCGGCTCAACCGGGACGCTGGGCGCGCCAACGCTGGGCGCGCTGGAGGTGCTGGCGGGCGGGGTGGTGACGGTCAAGGGGAATCAGGCGGTCAGGGGGAGGCGGTCGGGGGAGGCGGCAGTGGCGAGGGCCGCCGCCAGGGCGGTGTGCAGCCCGTGGGAGCCGCGGTAGGCGAACACCTGGGCCCGGGGCAGGCCCACCAGCGCCAGATCCCCCAATAAATCCAAGAGCTTATGGCGCACCGGTTCATCGACAAACCGCAACGGCGGGTTCAGCCACTCCGCCCCATCGCACACCAAGGCGTTGTCAAGGGCGCCCCCCTGGATCAGCCCGGCGGCGCGCAGCTGCTCCACCTGCTCCCGGAAGCCGAAGGTGCGGGCCGGCGCGATCTCCCGCACGAACGACGCCGGCGTCAGGTCGAGGGAGAAGAGCTGGCGGCCGATCGCCGGCTGGGGGTACTCCACCGCCGCCGCCAGCCGCAACCGCTCGCAGGGGGTGAGGGCGATGAAGCTCAGGCCCTGGCGCAGCAGCAGCGGCTCCTCCGGCACCGGCAGGGGCGCGCGCTCCCCCAGCTCCCGCAACCCCGCCTCGGCGATCGCCTCCACCCATGGCAGGGCGGAACCATCCAGCAGCGGGATCTCGCCGCCCTCCACCCAGATCTCCGCCTGGCTGACGCCGCACCCCGCCAGGGCGGCCAGCAGGTGCTCCACCGTCGCCAGACGGCCGCCGTCGAGGGCCAGGGCGGTGCACAGCTGGGTGTCGCACACCTGGTGGGGCGCCAGGCGCTGCAGGGGCTCGCCCGGCCGCTCCAGCCAACCCACCCGATACCCCGGCCCCTCCGACGGCTGCAGCCGCACCCGCGCCAGCGCGCCGCTGTGCAGCCCCACGCCACGGCGCTCCACCGCCTCGGCGAGGGTGAAGGCCCGGCTGTAATCGTCGGGCCAGGCGGGATCGGGGGTGCCGGCGCCCACTAGAACTTCCAGCCCACGCCCAGGTTGAAGCGCCAGTCGCCGGTGAAGTCCTGGCTGGCCACCTCCAGCCGCAGCGGTCCCACCGGGGTGGTGACGATCAGGCCGGTGCCCACCGAGAAGCCCTCGCCGGGCTTGAGCAGCAACCCGCCGGGGTTGCCGGGCACATTGACCTGGGAGCCGAAGGTGGTGCCGCCATCGATGAACAGCTCGCCACTGATGATGCTGAAGATCGGAAAGCGATACTCGATCGTGGCCTCACCGAAGCTGCGGCCCACGCCCAGGTCGCAGTCGTAGTAGCCGCGCACCGAGTTGCCGCCACCCACGCAGAAGGCCTCATAGGTGGGCAGCGAGCCGATGTTGGTGCCCGCCGAGGCCTGGAAGGCCAACGCCTGGCGGCAATCCTCCGTTTCGCCCGCCCGGGGCCGGCAGCCCTTGTAGAGCTTCAGCCAGCGCACCGGGATGAAGTGGGTGAAGCTGGCCCGCAGGCGGTTGAAGGTGGGCGAATCGGGGCCGACGGAGAAGAACTGCTCGGTGCCGAGGCTGAGGAAATTGCCGCGGGTGGGGTTGCGCGGGTCGTCGAGGGTGTTCATCGTCGCCGCCGCCCGCACCGCCACCAGGTTGTTGCTGGTGGCGCAGTTGAAGGCCACACAGATCACCGAATCAACCGGCACCTCACCGCCATTGCGATTGAAGTTGTTGCTGGCCACGCCATAGGGCTGGGAGGCGCCGGAGAAATCGATCGGCCGCACCTGTTGGGCGCTCAGGCCCAGCACCACGCTCCAGGGCACGCGCTTGTAGGGGTTGCCGCCATTGAGCGGCCGCACAAACTGGAGGTTGCCGCCCGCCCGCTGCAGCACCACGGAATTGCCGTTGTAGTTGAACCAGTTCAGGGAACTGTCGGCATCCACGGCGGCATCGACGTCATTAAAGTCTCTGTCTGTTGGGTTATTGTTGCTATTGGTATTAAATGCTTGATTGCGGTAGGCGTCGTTGATCTTTGCGCTTGGAGCCTCATAGAACTGCGAGGCGGTGAGGATGTTGCCGTTGCTCTGGCTCTGGAAGATCTGCGGCACATCCCGGCTGATGAACGCCTTGACTCGGAAGGCGGTGCGGAAGGGATCCCCCTTGATCCAGGGATCGGTGAAGGTGATATCAAACAGGCCGCCGAACTGGCCATAGGTGAAGCTGGTGGCCAGGTCCCAGGCGCGGCCCAGCAGGTTGCTGTCCTGCAGCTGCACCTGGCCGAACACCCCCTGGCTCTGGCTATAGCCCAGACCGCCGGAAAGCGAGCCGGTGGACTGCTCGACAATCCCCAGCACGATCGTCACCGTGCCCGGGCTGGCCGGCTCCGGCTTGAGGGTCACCTTCACGTCGCTGAACAGGCCGGTGCCGTAAAGGCGCTTGAGGTCTTCCTCCAGGTTGCGGCGGTTGAACAGCTGGCCGGGCTTGAGGGAGATCTCGCGGGTGATCACCCACGGCCTGGTTTTGCCCTTGATCGGCTGG
>JBILEP010000310.1:0-3042 GCA_044352045.1 Cyanobium sp.
GGTGTCTCCAGGCTCAGATGCAGGGCCACGTTGTTGATCGACCCCAGGGAACTGGCCCGCGGCCGCACGGTCATGTCGCCGAAGGCCGACATCCCGGCCCCGTAGGCCCGCGCCCCATCCGGCACGATCCGCAGCCGCTGCCCCTGCCGATCCACCAGCAGGTGGTAACTGGCCTGATCCTCATCGCGCGGGTGGGGTGTGGCGAACAGCCTCACCGTGGCGGGGGCGGAGATCACGGTTTCGTGCAGCACGATCAGTCGCGGCTCGTGGGGCAGGGCGCGGCCCCAGGCATCCCGCGGCTGCCGCTGGCCGAAATTGCTGGCGTGGGCCGGCCGGGGCAGCTCCGCCGCCAGCCCCAGCCGGGCCGTGCAGGCCGCCAGCTCCGCCTCGTCCCGCCGGGGCACCGCCGCCGCCGGCAGATCCGATACCGCCCAGGGCGCCCGCGGGGCGCAGCCGCCCAGGAGGAGCGTTCCCAGCACCATGGCGGCGGTGTTGACGCGGGCCACCCTCAGGCGTGCTCCCGCAGGAAGGCGATCGTGCCCTCCAGCTCGTCGGCGAAGCGGTCGATCTCGGCGACGGTGTTGGTGAAGGCCAGGCTGGCCCGGGCCGTGCCCGCCAGCCCGTAGTGGCGATGCAGCGGCTGGGTGCAGTGGTGGCCGCTGCGGATGCAGATGCCCGCCGAATCCAGCAGGGCGGCGATGTCGTTGGCGTGCAGCCCCTCCACATGGAACGAGGCCAGGGCGGCCCGCTCCGGCTGCTGCTCCGGCGTGGGACCCAGGATGCGCAAGCCGTCGATCGCCCGCAGCCGCTCGAACAGGTGCCGGGTAAGCCGCTTCTCCCAGGCGTGCACCCGCTCCATCCCCAGGGCCTGCAGATACGCAATCGCCGCGCCCATGCCGATCGCTTCACCGATCGCCGGGGTGCCGGCTTCGAACTTGTGGGGCAGATCCGCCCAGCTGCTGTGGTCGAGGAAGACGTCCTGGATCATCTCGCCGCCGCCCAGGAAGGGGGGCATCGCCTCCAGCAGCGCCTCCCGCCCCCAGAGGAAGCCCATGCCGGTGGGGCCGCAGAACTTGTGGGAGGAGCCCACCAGAAAATCGCAACCCAGGCGGGCCACATCCACCGGCAGGTGCGGCAGGCTCTGGCAGGCGTCCACCAGCACCAGGGCGCCGGTGGCGTGGGCCAGGGGCACCAGGGTTTCGATCGGATTGAGGCAACCGAGGGCGTTGCTCACGTGCACCACGCTCACCAGCCGGGTGCGGTCGGTCAGCTTGCGGCGCCAGTCGTCGAGGTCGAGCTCACCGCTGGCGGTGAGCCCGGCGTGGCGCAGCACGCAGCCGGTGCGGGCCGCCAGCAGCTGCCACGGCACCAGGTTGCTGTGGTGCTCCATCAGGGTGAGCAGCACCTCATCGCCCTCCCGCAGGTTGGCCTCACCCCAGGTGCGGGCCACCAGGTTGATCGCCTCGCTGGCGTTGCGGGTGTAGACGATCTCCCGCGCTGAGGCCGCCCCCACGAAGCCGGCCACCGCGGTGCGGGCCGCCTCGAAATGCTCGGTGGCGCGGGCGCTCAGCTGGTGGGCGCCGCGGTGCACGTTGGCGTTGTCGTGGCCGTAGTACTGCTGGAGGGCGTCGAGCACCGCCCGCGGCTTCTGGCTGGTGGCGGCGTGGTCGAGGTAGATCAGCGGCTGGCCCAGGCAGGCGGTCTGCTCCAGCAGGGGGAAGTCGGGCCGGGTGGCGGCGGCCAGGTCGTCCGGCGGCGGGGCGCTGGCCGCTGGGCTGGTGCTCTCGGGGCTGGTGCTGGCGGGGCTGGTGTCGGCCTGGGCGGTGGCGGGGGTCATCGGGCGGGGGCCCCCGGGGCGAGGAGGGTGTCGAGAGGATGCCAGAGGGCGGCCGCCGCGGGCAGCTCCCGCAGAACCTCCTCGCAGTAGCCGCGCAACAGCAGCCGCGCGGCCAGATCGGCCCCGATGCCCCGGCTCTGCAGATAGAAGAGCTCGTCCTGCCGCAGGCGGCTCACGGTGGCGCCGTGGGCGCAGCGCACGTCGTCGGCGACGATCTCCAGTTCCGGTTTGGTGTCCACCCGCGCCCGGTCGGAGAGCAGCAGGCTGCGGCTCAGCTGGGCGGCGTCGGTGCGCTGGGCAGCCCGCGGCACGCGCACCGCGCCGTTGAACACGCTGCGGCCCGCCCCGTCGGCCACCACCTTGTGCAGCTGGTCCAAGCGCCCCTCCGGCCCCGCGAACATCACCTGGCTATGGGTGTCGGCGATGCGACGGCCGCCAACGTGCTGCAGGCCGCGCAGGCGGGTGAGCGCCTCGCCGGCGAGCTGCACCACCCGCGGCTCCAGCCGGCCCAGCCCCCAGCCCCCGCTGACGCTGGCCAGCTCGTACTCGCTGCCGGGCGCCTGGCTCACCGCCAGATGGCCGAGCAGCACGGCGGCATCACCGCCCTGGGCCAGCACCCCCTGCTCCAGCCGCGACCCTTCCCCCAGCCGCGCCTCCACCACCAGGCTCGTGAGGCTGGCGCCGGCGGCGCGGTGCACCTGCAGCAGCCGCAGGCTGGCGCCCGGTTCGAGCAGCAGCAACACCCGCAGCGCCAGCACCCCCTCAGCGGTGGCCGCATCGCTCACCAGCTCCAGCAGGGGGGCCACCTCCCCCCGCACCCGCAGGGCCAGCACCCGGCAGGCGCTCGCCTTGTTGAGGCTCACCGGCCAGTGCTCCCGGCAGCCCGTGGCCGCCAGGGTCTGGCCGAGGGCCTGCTCCAGATCCGTGTCCGTGAGGGGTTCGAGGCCCTGGGGCAGGCTCTGCCCCGCCAGGGGATCGCTGGCGCCATCGAGCCGCAGCCGCAGGCTGTCGGCGGCCGGGGCGGGCCAGAGCGCAGCTGGGTTTGCCCCGGTGGGCGCCAGCCGGGTGGGGCGCACCGCCCGCAGGGCGCCCAGATCGGTGAAGCGCCAGGCTTCCTCCCGGCGGGAAGGCAGGGGCCGATCGCGCAGCCCTTCCAAGCCCCGTCGGCGCGCCGCCGCCAGCGGCCCGGCGGCATCCGGGGGAGC
>JBILEP010000311.1:0-3030 GCA_044352045.1 Cyanobium sp.
CCCGTCCGGCCGCCTTGGCACCGCCAGCCGTCCCCCCGCCCGCCCGGCTGTTCGGCGGCTCCCCCTGCCGGGGCTGCGCCAGGGTCCGCCGCCCCTGCCCCCCCTGCCGCTGGCCGCACCGCTGGATGCGCTGCGGGAGGCGCGGGCGCGTGGCGCTGACGCCAGCCCGCCCCTGGCGGGCGAGGCGGTGCAGCGCTGGCGCACCCTCTGGCAAAGCGCCGAGGTGGGCCCCTCCCCTCCAGCTGCCCTGGCCGCGCGGCCGGCCGAGGCACAATTGCGCCGCTTGCCCCTGGCCCAGGCGCGGGCGGAGGGCCTGGAGCCGGAATCCGGCCGGCCCCTTCGCCTCGACGACCACTGGCTGCTGCCCTGGATCGAGGGGGAGCAGCTCTGGCTGCTGCGGGTGCCCGGCTGACGCCCCGCTGAACGGCCCGTTCAGCCGAGGGGGAGCAGCAGCTCCAGCAAGGCTCCGCCCTCGGGATGGTTAGCGGCCTGCACCCGGCCTCCATGGGCATGGGCGATCTGCTGCACGATCGCCAGGCCGAGGCCGCTGCCGCCGCGGGGGCTGCGGGAGCGGGCGGGATCGCCGCGATAGAAGCGTTCGAACAGATGGTCCAGATCCTCTTCGCTCAGGCCGGGGCCGCTGTCGCGCACGCTGAGCAGGCACCAGCTAGGACCGGCCCGCAGCTGCACCTCCACCGTGCCCCCCTCTGGGCTGAAGCGCAGGGCGTTGTCGAAGAGGTTGAGTAGGGCACGGTGCAGCCGCGAACCATCGGCCATCACCGTCAACGGCTGCTCGCTGAGCTCCTCCAGCGTTAGCCGCACCCCCCGCTGCTCCGCCAGCGGCCGCAGCCCCTGCCACACCTGATCCACCAACTCCGCGAGCCGCAGCGGCTGGGCCCGCATTCCCTGGCCGGGCAGGGTGTTCTCCAGGCGGGAGAGCTCCAGCAGGTCGCTCACCAGCTCCTGCAGGCGGGTCAACTCCCGCTGCAGGCGCTCCACCAGTACGGCGTTGCGGCTGTTGACCTGGGCCGCCAGGCTGTCGCCCACCAGCAGCAGGGCGGTGATCGGGGTCTTGAGCTCGTGGGCCACGTCGCTCACCCAGCGGGCCTGCTGGTCGAGCTGGGCTTCCAGCGAACGGCGGTTCTGGAGCACCACCGCCACCCAGCCGTCGTCGCCGGGATGGGCGAAAAGCTCCAGCTCCTGGTCGCCCAGCTCCCAATCCAGCCGCTGGGGCCGGCCGCGGCGCCGGGCCACCTGGATCAGCTCGCGCAGCTGCGGTTCGGCGCAGATCCGCTCCAGAGGTGGCTGGCGCATCAGCGCTGCCCCGGGGCTCTGCAGCATCCGCTCGGCGCGGGCGTTGGTGAGTTGCACCGTGTCGGCGGCATCCACCACCAGCCAGCCGCTGGGGGCGGCATCCAGCCAACGCAGCAGCTGGGCGCGGCCGGGGCCCTCGCGGGCCCTCACGGGGGGAGAGAAGCGCCGGGCCAGCAGCCAGCCCACCAGCAGGCCCGCCAGCGCCGCGAGCAGGGCGATCACTCAGCCGAAGCGGTAGCCGAAGCCCCGCACTGTGATCAGGTGCTCGGGGGCGGAGGGGTTGGCTTCGAGCTTCTCGCGCAGCCAGCGGATGTGCACATCCACCGTTTTGCTGTCACCGAAGTAGTCATGGCCCCAGACATGCTCTAGGAGCTTGTCGCGGCTCCAGACCCGGCGGGGATGCTGCATGAACAGCTCCAGCAGGCGGTATTCCTTGGGGGAGAGGTTCACCTCCACCCCATCGCGGCAGACGCGGCACTCATCGGGGTAAAGGCGCAGGTTGGCATGCTCCAGCACCCGATCGCCGCTGGGTTCGGCGGGTTGGCTGCGGCGCAGCAGGGCGCGGCAGCGGGCCACCAGCTCACGCATGCCGAAGGGCTTGACCAGGTAATCGTCGGCGCCTACCTCCAGACCCAGCACCCGGTCGGTCTCGCTGTCACGGGCGCTGACCACCAGGATCGGCGTACGGTCGCCGCTCTGGCGCAGCTGCCGGCAGAGATCCAAGCCGCCCATGCCCGGGAGCATCAGATCCAGCACCACCAGGGCGAACGGCTCAGCTCCCTCCGCCTCACTGCAGCGCTGCAGGCTGCGCAGGGCGTCGCGGCCGTTGCCGCAGGCGGTCACCTGGAAGCCCTCCAGGGTCAGGGCGTCCTGCAGGGTTTCGCGGATCGTGTCGTCGTCCTCGACGACCAGCAATGAGGGGGCCATGGGGCCATTGTGGTCCCCCGCCTGGGCGGGCCAGAAGGGTTGAATCACCGGCGGGGCAACGGAGCGATCACCCAGCGGCGGCGATCGTCAACCAGCAGCCACCCTTCCTCTCGCAGCTGGCCGAGCACCCGGGTGACGGTGACGCGGGTGGTGGCGAGGGCGCCGGCCAGGTCCTGGTGGGTGAGGCGTAGATCCAGCCGCAGACCTTGCTCGCAGGGCTGCCCGTATTCGCTGGCCAGCAGCTCCAGGAACCCCCGCACCCGCTCCTCCACCCGCCGCAGGCCGAGCAGGGCCAGCAGGGCCTGGCTCTGGCGGTGGCGCTGGCTGATCGCCTCCAGCAGGGCCACCGCCAGGTCGGGTTCGCGGCGGATCTCCGCAAGGCTGAAGCAGAGCAGATCGCTGGCGCAGAGAGTGGTGGCCTGGTGGGCCTCCACCCCCACCAGCGGATCGCCGAAGGGTTCGTTGGGGCCCGCCAGACCGAGCATCAGCTCATCGCCATGGATGGTGAGGGCCCCGAGTTTGACCATCCCCCTCACCACAAACCAAAGGTGATCGCGCAGCAGCGGCACGGAGCTACCGGCGGCGAGGTGCACGAGATTGCGCTTGCGATAGCTGGCCTCAAGCACCTCGCGGAATCCTTCAGGGCTTCCTGGTGCACGGGTGGTCGTGGACACCATCACGGAGTGGGGCTGAGTACTGAGCGACTGTATGGAGGGCGACCGGCTCGGCGAGCAAAGGGGTGGTAAGGGGGTGATTAAGGGGCGAATAAGAAAGCGCCGACGGCACTAG
>JBILEP010000312.1:0-3028 GCA_044352045.1 Cyanobium sp.
GTTCGACGCCGAGCTGTTCGGCCACTGGTGGTTCGAGGGGCCCCGCTTCCTGGCGGAGCTGTTCCGGCAGGGTCCGGAGCTGGAGGTGCGCTTCACCCACCTGCGGGAGGTGCTCAGCCACAGCCAAACCCTGCAGGTCTGCCGCCCCTCCCCCTCCAGCTGGGGCCAGGGCGGCTACCACCACTACTGGCTGAACGAGAGCAACTCCTGGGTGGTGGCGGAGTGGCAGCGGGCGTCGCGGGCGATGGTGCGGCGGGTGAACCGGGGTGTGGGCAGCAGCGAGCAGCGCGACTGGCTCACCCAGGCGGGTCGGGAGCTGCTGCTCGCCCAGAGCTCCGACTGGAGCTTCATCCTGCGGGCCGGCACCACCACCGAGCTGGCGCGGGAGCGGATCCACCGCCACTTCGATCGCTTCTGGCGGCTGATGGACGCCATCGACCACGGCCGCACCCCGGATGGCGAATGGTTGAAGGCCGTGGGCCGCGAGGATGGGCTCTTCCCCGGCCTCAACGCCGCCGACTGGGCAACGTTGCCCCAGAGCGCCGGCTAGCGTCAGCGGCCGCAACGCCGTCTCCGCTGCCGATGAGTCCGACCCTGCTGACCCAGTCGTCCCTCTTCGGCATCGGCATCGCCTTCTCGCCCCTGCACATCGGCGTGGTGACGCTGCTGCTGCTGGGCCGCGCGCCTCTGCGCCGCTCCTTCGCCTACGTGCTGGGCTGGACCCTGGCCAATGTGCTGGCGGTGGCGGCCCTGATGCTGCTGGGCAGCCATTTCAACCTCAGCCTGGAGCACGGCGAGAAGGAGCAGGTGCTGATCGACCTGCTCGGCGCCGGCGGCCTGCTGGCCCTGGGCCTGTATCAGCTCACCCCCCAGGCCACGATCGGCGAGGAGGGCATGGCCCTGCGCTTGATGGGCCGCTTGCCGGATTTCAGCGACGGCATCCTCGTGGCGATCGGCGCCGCCGGCGCCCTGCTGACGCCGGAAAACCTTGTGTTTTATCTCAAGGAGGCCGGGCTGATGTTGATCAACCACCCGGGCCTCTCGGCGGATCTGGAGATCACCAGCCTCTACGCCCTGATGGCCAGCTCCTTTCTGCTCTTGCCGCCGGTGGCCTGGATCGCCAGCCAGGGCGGCATCCGCCCGGCGATCGAAAAGCTTGAAGACTGGCTGCAGCACCGGGCCGAACCGCTGGTGGGGGTGCTGGCCCTGCTCTTTGCCGTCTACCTCTTTTATGAGGGGATTCATGGCTTGGAGGTGATGGCGGCTCTGGGGGCTTACGCCTGAGGAGGAAAAGCAGCCCCACGCCTCATTGCGCCCGATGACCCCCCCCCGCCCCGCGGCTGGCCTGCTTGCCCTGGTCGTGGCCACCACCTCAACACCGGTCCTGGCGCTACCCGAAGCCTCCGTTGACGGGGTCGTGCGCCGGTTCACCGCCGAGCTGCAGCAGGTGTGGCGGCGGGAGCCCGCCACCGCCGGTCGACCCTTTCCCTCTGTGCGGGTGGTGCCCAGCCTCGCGGCCCAGGCCTGTGGCGGCGCCCCCTTCCCCGCCAGCCAGCCGCTGCTGCTCGCCTGTCCCAGCCAGGGGGCGATCCTGCTGGAGCGGGCCCGCCTCGCCCCGGTTTATGCGGTCTTCGGTGAGGGGGGCGTGGCCTTCCTGGTGGCCTATGGGCTCGGCCAGAGCCTTCTCTCTTCCCTTGCCGTGGCTTCGCCCCCGGGTGGGATTCCGCCACCGGCCACCCCGGGGTTGCAAGCGGCCTGCGCCGCGGGAACCCTGCTCGCCGCCCTGCCCATCGCCACCGCCGCGCGCCGGCTGCAGCTCAACAACGCCATCACCGCGGCCGAACAAGTGTTTGAGTCCGGCGTGGCCCCCCAGCTGGGCAGCGGCCCCATGCGCGCCTTCGCCGTCTACAGCGGCATGGGCGGATCCTCCCTCGATTGCAGCGCTGCCGCCATGGGCCGGCTGGCCGGCGGCGGGGTGAACATCGACTCCTTCCTGGCCACCCGAGGGATCTCGGTGCCGATCGATGCGTTTTGCCGCCAGCCCCCCGCCTGCCCGCGGCGGCTGACCCTGGGGGCCGCTGGGGGGGAATGAGCCTGCCTACCGGCTCCCTTCCGCCCGAAAGGCCTCCCAGGTCAGCCGGCAGTCCTGGCTACGGGGATCCTCCGTGCCCCAGGCCGCCGTCACCAGCTCCACGGCCTTGCTGTAGTGCTCTTCCGCTTCCTTGAGGCGACCGAGCTTCTCGGCCACGATGCCGAGGTTCCTCAGCAAGACACCACGCAGGGGGTGGCTCTCTCCCAGCGCTTTCGCCGCCAGCCGCACCGCCTCCCGCAGCTCTGCGTGCGCCTCCTCCAGCCGCTCCTCGCCCAGGGCCAGGGAGGCCAGGTTGTTGTGGGCGGCCACGGCCACCTCACAGGCTTCCTCTCCGAGCGCCCGAAGCACCTGGTGGTACAGCGCCTCCGCCTCCTCTCCCCGCCCTTCCGCGGCGAGATTGCGGGCCAGGTTGTTGCGGCTGATCTGCACCTGCCGTCCGTTGTGGTCCAGGTGCCGGAGGCGCAGCTTCAGGGCCTGCCGCAGCACGGCCTCGGCCTCGGGGCTGCCCAGGTCGTGGAGTGCCAGGCCCAGGCCATTGAGCGCCTCCGCTCGCTCCAGGGCCAGGCCATCGCGGTCCGGTTGCGACCTGCCCTCGGCGGCCTCCAGCAACGCCAGCGCCTCGCGGCAGCGCCGCTCGGCCGAGTCCAGCTGGCCCCGCCCCCTGGCGATGCCGGCCAGGGCCACCAGGCAGCCCGCCTCCAGCACGGCCCCTTGACCCGGCGCCCCAGACCCGGCGGTAGCCGTAGCCGTAGCCGAAGCCGTGGCCCGCGCCCGTTGCAGCGCGGCTGCCAGCGCTTCTTCAGCCAGGTCATCGGCCCCCAGCCCCGCCCGCAGCCGCCCCAGGGCCAACAGCGGCAGGCAGGACGTCGCCCCTGTCCACCGCTGCACGGGCCAGCGGGCCAGGGCCTCCAGCAGCGGCAGGCAGCGTTGGTTGCG
>JBILEP010000313.1:0-3026 GCA_044352045.1 Cyanobium sp.
CCATCGGCATAGCCCGGCGCCAAGGTGGCGTTGGCGGTGAGCACCGCCAGGCTGTCGCTGGGGTTCACGAAACAACGGCGGCCCAGGATCATGTTGCGGTCACCGTCGCCATCGCAGGCGGCACCGAAATCAAAGGCGTCGCCCTCCAGCAGCAGCGCCGCCAGGTCGTGGGCGTAGGTGAGGTTGGGATCGGGGTGGCCGCCGCCGAAATCCTCCAGCGGGATACCGTTGCGCACCGTGCCGGCGGGGGCGCCCAGCAGTTGCTCGAAGATGCGGCTCGCATAGGGGCCGGTGACGGCGTGCATGGCGTCGAAGGCCAGGCGGAAGTTGCCCCGCAGCAGCGCGCCGATGCGGTCGAAATCGAACAGCTGCTGCATCAGGGCCACGTAGTCGTCCACCCCGTCGATCACCTCCAGGGTCATCGCACCCAGGCGGTGCTCGCCCGGGGCGTCGAGGGAGGGGGCGGCGGCGTCGAGGATGCGGTAGCCATCGAGGCTGAGGGTTACCGCATAGATGGCGTCGGTGATCGATTCGGGCGCCGGCCCGCCGTTGGCGCCGTTCACCTTCACGCCGAAATCGCCGTCCGGCCCGCCGGGGTTGTGGCTGGCCGAGAGGATGATGCCGGCGGCGGCGCCGTGGCGGCGGATCAGGTTCGAGGCGGCTGGGGTGGAGAGGATGCCGCCGGTGGTGGTGATCAGCCGGGCCACGCCATGGGCCGCCGCCATCCGGGCGATCACGCCGATCGCGTCGCGGTTGCCGAAACGCCCATCGCCACCCACCACCAAGGTGCCGCCCGCAATGCCCGGCACCACCCGCAGGGACGCCTCCACGAAGCTTTCCAGGTAATGGGGCGTCTGGAACTGGCGGCTGCTCTTGCGCAGCCCGGAGGTGCCGGGCTTCTGGTCGGTGAAGGGGGCGGCCAGGGGAACGCTGCGGCTCATCGGCTCGGCCCGTCGCCGGGCTGCGGGGCGGCCCCAAGCTAAACCCAGGGCTTTGGGGCCTCGGTAGCGTGGGGGGATGAACCACTTCTCGCTTCCGCGGCTGTCCCGGCGGGCCCAGGCCTGGGTGCTGGGGGTCACCACCCTTGTCGGCTCCGCCCTTGGTGGGAGCGCTCTTGGTGGCAGCGCTCTGGTGGTCGCGCTCTCCGGGGCGTCGGTGCTGGCGGCGCCGGGGGCCTGTGCCGCCACCCTCCCCTATCCCGAGGCCGTGGAGCGCAGCGGCATCGCCGCCCGGGCCGTGTTGGCCCGCGCCGGCAGGGAGAGCTGCCTGCGCGGCAAGCTCACCAATGCCCTGCTGGGCCTCTCCAGCAGCTGCGAGAAAGAGGCCCGCCGCGATCCCCTCTGCAGCCTGGCCGATCGGGCCGTGGTGGTCACCCCGATGACCCTCGCCTTCATGGACGACACCTCCCGAGCGCTGCTGCGCCTGATCGCGCCCGGCAGCCCCGTGCCGGTGAGCCAGGGCCGCCCTGAGCCGGAGCCGAGCGGCAGCGAAACCCCCTGAGGGGACGACCCTGCTCAGGGGGAGGGTGGAGCGCCCGTGCCGAAGCCGAAGCCGCCGCCGCCGGGCTTGGGCGCCGCCGGCTTGCCCTCGGGCTTGGGCGCCGGCCGGTTGAGCTGGCGGCAGGCCACCACCACCTCCCGCGCCGCCGCATCGATCGGCTCGCGCCGCTCCAGGCTGTTGGCCGGCGCCACCGTGGCCTTCTCGCGGATCGTCCAGAGGATGTCCTTGCAGCGGCCCGGCAGGCGGGGATGGTCGAGCAGGCCGTCGGCGCCGGTGCGGGCCTGGTCGCAGGCGGGGGCGGCGTTGTCGCGACCGCAATCGAGGGTGGTGAGCTGCAGCTTCCGCAAGGTGCTGCTGGTGGGGTAGGGCGGATCAGCCGGGGCGGCCCGCAGGGCGCCGCCGGGGCTCTGCAGCAGCAGGGCCATCACCAGAGCTAGCCGGCGAGCGGATCCGGGCGCGGCGGACACTCCCATGGCGGTGGCGAGGGGGGACTCCATCATCGCGGGTCCAACCCCGGCAGTGGGGCAAGCCCATCCCGCAACACCCGCTGGGAGGCCCGCCAGCGTCGGGCCAGCAGCGGGCCGGAGAGCGGCGCGGTGGCGGCCAGCAGCGCCCGCAGCCAGGGCAGCTGGCGCAGCAGCTCCGCCCGCCCCAGCTCCTCCGCCTGCAGGGCCTGCACGGCGCGCACCTCCGGCAACCGTTCGGCCTCGATCCGCTCCAGGGCGCGGCCCAGTGCCGCCGCCCGGCTCACCGGCTCAGGCTCCCTGAGGGCGGGCACCAGCTGGGCGGCGGCCACCACCGCGTCCCGCAGCGCCATGTTCAGGCCCTGGGCCCGCACTGGGCTCATCGGATGGGCCGCGTCGCCGAGCAGCAGCAGGCCGGGGCGGTGCCAGCGCTCAGCCAGACCCACCCGCACGGGAAGTCGCACCGGCCCCCGCACGGCCCGTGCGGGCAGCTCCCGCAGCAGCGCAGCCAGCTGCGGGGGCGCCCCTGCCGCCCAGCGCTGCGGCCAGCTGCCTGGAGGATCGCCGCGGGCGGAATCGCTGCCCGGCACCCAGCCGAGCTGCACGCCGGTGTCGGCGCGCTGGAACAGGGCGCCACTGCCACTCGGCCCCACCAGGGTGACGAAGCGACCGGCGAGCCATCTCTCGATCGGCTGGCTGGCGGGTGCGCTGAAGCGGAACCAGAGCACCTCCGCCGACGCGGGTTCCTGGCGAAAGGGCAGGCCGGAAAGGCGCCGCAGCACCGAATCGCGACCATCGCATCCCACCACCAGGGAAGCCCGGCGCGTGGAGCCATCCGCCAGAAGCACGCCGCCCACCCGTTCCCCCTCCTCCAGCAGCGCCACCACCGGCACACCGGCCTGCAGCCGCACCCCTGGTCGCTGGCGCAGCAAGCTGTGCCAGGAGCGCAGCAGCGCTCCGGGGTCGATCAAGGTGCAGGCGGCCCCGCTGCCCATCGGCTCGTCCACCGTGAAGAAGGGCCGGCCATTGAGCACGAAGCTCCAGCCCTGCAGGGGGCGGTGG
>JBILEP010000314.1:0-3020 GCA_044352045.1 Cyanobium sp.
AGTTGGCCTGCTTGGAGAGCTTCACATCAAGGCCATGTTTGGCAAAGAAGCCTTTCTCCACCCCGATCACCAAGGGGGCGGCTTCGAGGATGGGCAGGAAGCCGAGGCTGACGGTCTTGGCGTCAAGAGCGGCGCTGGCCGCAGCGTTTGGTTTGGCGGCTGGGGTGTCACTTCCCGCGCCACTGCCAGTGCGGTTGGGGGGATTGCCGAGGCAGCCGCTGAGAACAATGGTGGTGGATAAGGCTCCGCCGAGCAGAGCCATGAATCGACGTCGCTTGGCCATGGGAGAATGGGGGGCAGAGGGATGGAGGGATGGGCGAACGAAAGCGGGCGCGGGAATTCCGCACCTGGATGCCACCGAAAAAGCGGTGATCGATCAGTGCAAACGCATCGGACTGCCGGGATGCGACATAGGACGAGCTCTCGGGAGATAAGGGAGAGAGGTGTGCGCGAACACTTCCATTGCGGGAAGTCGGCGAACCTTAGGGACTGCAATCGCCGGCTGGGTCGCCAGAGGCAGAAGTGTTGCCCATGCAGGCGATAAGCCGGGCTGATCAGCGCTGCCAGGCCCAGGCTCCAGCCCAACTCCAGGCCACCCCGATCGGGCGTTCCAGCCCCGTCATGTCAAGCGTGGCGGATGTCAGCCGGCCTCACTCCTCCTCGCCGCCGGAGGGCACCAGCTTGATCTGCTTGCGCCCCAAGCGGATCTCGAACGCATCGCCGGGCTGGAGGCCGAGCAGGGCTGTGTAGGCCTTGCCTACCAGCAGGTTGCCGTTGCCCTGCACGGTGGCCAGGTAGGTGAGCTTGCGGCCGGGTTTGCGGGGGGGCTTGCCAGCCCTCTCGCCAAGGTGGATCCCCTTGGCTTCCAGCAGCGCTTCGTAGAAGGCGGTGAAGTTCAGCCGCTCGCCGCCATCCTTCTTGCCGCCCACATAGCCGCAGCTGCGTACCAGCTCGGATTTGGACACATCGCTCAGCTCGCGTACCTTGCTGAGCAGTTCATCGCCGCGAAGCATGACATTCCACCAACACGTCCTGAAAACTCTAGACAGGGATGCGGGCGTAGGTGTTAGCCGCAGGTAGCGATCTAGTCGCTTCGATTTAGCCAATCTCCATGGCTTTGGCCGGATATCGCCACAGCGCCGCCCCGCCGGGATGGCTTGCCTTCTTGCTGGACCGGCTCCAGCCCTCACCGCCGCAGCCAGCCGCTCACGCAATGCATCGGCTTCCCGCCCTTGCGATGGGCAGCTCCGACGGGGAACACACCCTGCAGGAGGAGGAGCTGGCCCACGGGCTGCCGGCTCTCAGCCTGGAGGATCTGCGCCATCCCGGAGCGGCAGCCCTTGGGCATCGCTTCAGGCTCGGCAGCGCCCTGGCGGAGCTGGAGGAGGCGGGTTCTGGGGCATGAGGCTACGGCGGAACCAGCCCTCCGGCCCAGGCCCCCGCAGCAGGCGGGCCAGCACCACGGCCAGCGCCAGGGGTTCGGGCGGAGCCGGCCGCAGCGGCCAGAGGTCCGGGCGGCCGTAGAGGAAACGGCGTAGGGCCTGGCGCTGCCCGTCGGGCAGGGGGGGCCAGCGACCGCCCAGCAGCACCCCCGGCCTGCGGCGATCGACCGCCAGGGGGTGGAGGGGCAACGGCGGTAGCCCGGGCAATTCCAGGAGCAGGTCCCCATCCGTCGGCGGTGGTCCAGCGAGCCGCAGCTCCGCTCCCGCCTCGCTGATCGCCTGCAGGTCTGCCGCGGTGCTCGAGGCTCCGGCGCGCAGGCGGCAGGGCAGGTGCAGGGCGAACCAGGGCAGCTCCGACAGCCCCGGCCGATCGAAGCAGGCCCGCAGCGCCAGCAGCAGCACCAGGGTGTTGAGCCCTGCCCAGATCAGGCTCACCGAGAGGGTGGCGGCCGACAGGGGCTCCAGGGCGGGCCGCAGGGCCGGCTTGGCGAGATTGAGAAGGCTGACCAGCTGCAGGCTGAGCAGGAAGAGCAGGGGCAGCAACAGGCGGCGGGCGGGGCTGGTGCGACGGCCCTGGGCCAGCGCCTTGGGGGTGACGTGAAAGCGCAGCGGCCGGCCCAGCAGGGTGAGTGTCACGGAAATGGCCAGGGGCACCAGGAAGATCCAGCGGTAGAGCTCCGGCAGCAGGGCGGTGCGCGATTGGGCGCTCAAGGGGCGGATCAGCAGCAACTGGGCGCCGTAGAAGGGCAGGGCATGGAGCAGCAGCCCCTCACTGCTCACGTGCAGCGGCGCGATGCCGAGGCTGCCCAGGCTGAGGGGCAGCAGCGAAAGCACCAGCTGGGGCAGCACGTTGAACCAGTGCAGGAGGCCTTCCAGGTAGGCCAGCCGCTGCAGGGGCGTCAGGCCGGCGATGGTGAGGGGATTGGCGCCGGTGCGCAGCAGTTGCAGGGTGCCGCTGGCCCAGCGGCAGCGTTGGCGTGCCATCGCCGCCGCGCTGAATGGCGCCAGGCCGGCACTCAGCTTTTCCGCCAGGTAGCGGTTGCGGTAGCCGGCGGCCGTGAGGCGAATGCCGGTGGCCAGGTCTTCGGCGGGGGTGCCGGTTTCGAAGCCACCCACCCGCTCCAGGGCGCTGCGGCGCACCACAAAGGAGGTGCCGGCGCAGACCACCGCCCCGACGGCGTCGCGGCAGGGTTCGATCCAGCGGTAGAAGCTCTCCTCGTCGGGCATCAGCCAGCGCTCCAGCCCCAGGTTGCGCATCACCGGATCGGCGTTCATCGCCGTCTGGGGGGTCTGTACGAAGCCAAGGCGCGGATCTGTGAACAGCGGCACGGTCCGGCGCAGGAAGCACGGCAGCGGCAGCACATCGGCGTCGAACACGGCGATCAGGTCGCCGTCGCCATGGGGCAGGGCGTGGTTGAGGTTGCCCGCCTTGGCGTGACGGCGGTCCTGCCGCGCCAGGTAACGCACCCCCAGGCGCTCGCAGAGCCGGCCCAGCTCCGGCCGGCCGCTGTCATCGAGCAGCCACACCTGCATTGGGGGCCCCTCCAGGTCGAGGCAGGCGCGCAGGCAGCGCTCCAC
>JBILEP010000315.1:0-3018 GCA_044352045.1 Cyanobium sp.
AGAGCCCCAGCACCCCATCCCCCACCCCCCCATCCGCGACGACCCCGCCGCCGCGCACGGCGGCCGAGACCCTCAAGCTCGAGAGCGGCCACCTGCGCGAGCCGCTGCTGGTGGAGCTGGAGGGCAACGGGGCCAGCCATTTCGGCCAGAACGCCGTCTCGATCCTCAAGTTCCACGGCAGTTATCAGCAGGACGACCGGGACAAGCGCCAGAAGGGGCACGAAAAGGACTGGCAGATGATGCTGCGCCTGCGCAGCCCCGGGGGCCGCATCCCCGCCTCCCTCTATCTGGCCCTCGATGAGCTGGCCGACCGGCTGGGCAACGGCACCCTGCGGGCCACCACCCGCCAGGCGTTCCAGATGCATGGCATCGCCAAGGCGGATCTCAGGGAGGTGATCGGCACGATCGTGCGGGCGATGGGCTCCACCCTCTCCGCCTGCGGCGACATCAATCGCAACGTGATGGCCCCGGCGGCCCCCTTCCAGGAGGGGGGCTATCCCGCCGCCCGCCAACTGGCGGACGACATCGCCGACCTGCTGGCACCCCAGGCCGCCGAAGGCTCCTACCTCGACCTCTGGGTCGACGGCGACCTGGCCTATCGCATCAAGCCCAGCAAGGCGGTGAAGCAGGCCCGCGAGCGCCAGCATGAGGGCAAGGTGTTCAGCGGCGATGCCACCGAGCCCCTCTACGGCGGCACCTATCTGCCGCGCAAGTTCAAGATCGCCGTCACCGTGCCGGGCGACAACTCGGTTGACCTGCTCACCCAGGACATCGGCCTGGTGCTCTTCAGCGACCGCAAGGGCAAGGCCGAAGGCTGCAATGTGTATGTGGGCGGCGGCATGGGCCGCACCCACAACAAGGAGGAAACCTTCGCCCGCTCCGCCGATCCCCTCGGCTTCATCGCCCAGGAGCATGTGCTCGATCTCGTGCAGGCGATCGCGGCCCTCCAGCGCGACCACGGCGACCGCCAGCAGCGGCGCCACGCCCGCATGAAATATCTGATCCACGACCGGGGCATCGACTGGTTCCGCAGCGAGCTGGCGAGCTATTTCCCCCACCCGATCCGCTCCCTGCGCGCCGAGCCCAAGGCGCGGCTGGAGGATTATCTCGGCTGGCACCGCCAGGACACGGGCCTGTGGTTCGTGGGCCTGCCCCTGCTCTGCGGCCGTCTGGAGGGGGAGCGCAAGGCGGGCCTGCGCAGGCTGGTGGCCACCTACCAGCTGGAGGTGCGGGTCACCCCCAATCAGGACCTCCTGCTCTGCAACATCGGCACCGTCCAGCGCGGCTCGATCCGCCAGGCCCTCGCCGCCCTGGGCTTCGCGAGCGAGGAGGCAACGCCCCGCCTGGAGCGTCACGCCATCGCCTGCCCCGCGCTGCCCACCTGCGGCCTGGCGATCACCGAATCGGAGCGGATCCTGCCCGCGGTGCTGGCACGGCTGGAGGCCCTGCTCACCCGGCTGGGCATCGAGCGGCAGCTGCTGGTGCGCATGACCGGCTGCCCGAACGGCTGCGCCCGCCCCTACATGGCCGAGATCGGCCTGGTGGGCAGCGGCGTGGATCAGTACCAGCTCTGGCTTGGGGGCACGCCGGGGCTCACCCGCCTGGCCAGGCCCTACCTGGAGAAGATGCCGCTGGAGCAGTTGGAGAGCACCCTGGAGCCCCTGCTCAGGGCCTGGGACGAGGAGAGCGGCCCCCGCCGCAGCTTCGGCGACTACGTGGAGCGCATCGGCGAGGAGCGGGTGCTCGCCCTGCTGGGCGGCTGATGCGCCCCTCCGCGAGCCTGCTGCTCCTCCTGGCCCTGGGCGGAGCACTCACCGCCGGCCGCGCCACCGCCGCCCCCAGCCGGCCCGTGCCGCCCCCCCCGCGCAAGGAGGTGTACGACCCCGACCGCGGCACCTGCCAAAGCGATCACCTGGTGAGCAGCTTCCGCCAGCAGCTGCTGCCCTGGGCCGACCAGCCCGAGCGGGTGCAGGAGCGGCTGCGGGCCCTGCAGGCCGAGATGCTGCGCGCCAGCCTGCGGCGCTGCGTGGAGCGCGGCCTGCTCAGCCCCGGCCAGGCCAGCGCGGTGGAGCGTCAGCTGGCGCTGCCCGCGGCCGGTCCGCCGTCGTCCGCTTCGCCCCCCTCCGGGCAGCGGCCGTAGCGCGCTTCGGGCTGGCCACTCCGCCAGGCCCACAGCTGGTCGCCATGGCTGAAGTGCCACCACTCATTGGGATGCTGGGCGAATCCGGCCGCCTCCAGGCAGTGGGCCAGCAGGCGGCGGCGGCCGTGCCATTGCGCCTCCTGGGAGTCGGGTCGTTCGGCGGCAGCGGCGGCGTGGTGGTGGGGCTCGGAGATCGGCCCGAGGTCGTCGATCTCCCCTCCCATCGCCAGGGGGCGACCCTCCCGGTCCGCCAGGGTGAGATCCACCGCCCCGCCGGTGCTGTGGGGCGGTGGCGTGGCTGGATCCACGCTCGGCGGAGCCCAGAAGCGACCCACCAGCTCCTCCACCTCGCGCTGGCCCGCGCCGGTGAGATCGGGGTGGAGGCCACGGCGGCGGCATTCCTGCACAAACGCATGGCGCACCATGAAGCGCTGCACCGCCAGGGGCCGCCAGGCATCGAAGATCGCCAGCCGCCAGTCGCCGCGCTCCTGCCGCAGGCTGGCCTGGGCCTGCAGCAACCGCTCGATCACGCCGCGGCGCAGCCGGAACGGTCCGGAGCCGGTGCCGTAGGGGGCGCCAAGGCTGGCGTAGGGATGGGGCTCCAGGCGCAGCAGGGCCGGGGGAAGCTCCTGCAGGGGCTCGCCGTTGTCGCGGATCGGAATCGGGCTCCAGGGGCGCAGGGGCATGGCGGCGGGGGCAGCGCGGGTGGGGGCCTGGGGCGGCGGGGCTCAATTCAACTGCGCCGCCTCCAGCAACCGCTGGCGGCGGGCCTCCAGGGCGGCCCGCAACAGCGGCCGTCCTGCCAGGGCCGGATCTTCCTCCAGCAAACGGCGGGCCAGATCCCGCGCCTGCTCCAGCACCTCCCCGTCGTCGCTGAG
>JBILEP010000316.1:0-3011 GCA_044352045.1 Cyanobium sp.
CTCCACCAGGCGGGTGAGGTTGACGCGCTGGTTCCAGTGGCGCAGCTGGTCATTGAGGGCCTGGAGCTGGGCGAGCTGGGACGGCTCGGGGCTCCAGCCGAGGGCGACCCAGAGGGCGGGATCGGGGGTGGGGCCGGGCGGCCCTGGACTGGCGCCCATCCGTGGAACGAGGCAGCGGTTCTCCCTAGGATCTTCCAATGGCCAGCCCCACCCCCAGTCACTACGAGCGTCTGGGGGTGGGGCTGGATGCCAGCCTGCCGGAGCTGCGGGCGGCCTTCCGGGTGCTGAGCAAGCGGTACCACCCGGACACCACGAGCCTGCCGAGCGCTGAAGCGGAAGAGGCGTTCCGCGTGCTGCGCCAGGCCTACAGCGTGCTGAGCGATCCGCCGTCCCGGGCGGCTTACGACCTGCGTCTGCGGCAGAGCGCCGCCCCTCCCCTGGTGATTCCCTCCCCGGCGCGGCCGCCGCTGGTGGTGCCGGCGCCGCGGCCGGCCTCGGTGCGCCGGTCGCTGTCAGGTGGGGAATGGTTCGCCCTGCTGCTGCTGGCCCTGGCGATGGCTTTCAGCCTGCTGTTGGGCATCGGTGTGGCCTGGGCGCGGGGCGCGGAACTGGTGCGCCAGCCCAGCTGGTGGCCGGAGGTTACTGCGGCCGCCCCTGCCACCGTCGCCGAGCCGGCGGCGCCCACCGCCTGATTTCCCATCCGATCCCGCCGCCCTGTCCAGCCTGCCGATGGCCACCCTCCCCCCCAAGCGCACCCCCCTTTACAACCACCCCCTGCCGGCGCTGGAGGAGTGGCTGCGGCAGCTCGGCGCCCGGCCCGACGGTCCCCATGCGGAGAGCTGGGATCTGCACCAGCCGCAGTGGAGCGCCCGCATTGTTTTTGGCGTGGAGGAGCTGTCGGTCACCTGGCACCAGGACGGCCGCCAGGCGGTGCGTCAGTTCTCCTACGGCCTGCCGCGGCTGGATGTGGAAGCGGCGATCCTGGCCGGACCCTGACCCGGGGGGCAAGCCTGGGCTGGTAAGGGATCAATCCAATGCGGCGGCGATTGCCCGCCAGCAGCGCTCCAGCTGGGCGTCCGTGAGGCAGAGGGGCGGCAGCAGGTAGACCACATCCCCCAGGGGCCGCAGGAACACCCCGTGCTGCCGCACCCGCCGCTGCAGGGCGGCGCCGGCGGGGTGGAAGTAGCCGGGGCTGTCCACCGCCAGGTCGAAGGCGGCGATGCAGCCGCAGAGGCGGGGCCGCCGCACGGCCGGATGGCTGGCGAGGCGCTCCAGGTGGGGGCGATGGCGCTCCGCCATGGTGGTGAAGCGCTGGGGGTTGGCCTCCAGTAGATCGAGGCTGGCGAGGGCGGCGGCGCAGCCGAGGGGATTGGCGGTGAAGCTGTGGCCGTGCAGGAAGGCGCGCGCCGGATCGGGGTCGTGGAAGCCCTGGAAGAGGGCGTCGCTGGCGAGGGTGACCCCCATGGGCAGGAAGCCGCCGGTGAGCCCCTTGGAGAGGGCGATCAGATCGGGCCGCAGGCCGCAGGCCTGACTGGCGAACAGGTGCCCGGTGCGGCCGAAGCCGGTCATCACCTCATCGGCGATCAGCAGCGCCCCGGCCTGGCGCACCAGGGCCTCGACGCCCTGCAGGAAGCGGGGCCGCACCATGGCCATGCCGCCGGCCCCCTGCACCAGCGGTTCGAGGATCACCGCGGCGGTGGGGGTTTCCAGCAGTTCCGCCAGGGCTTTCAGGGCCGCCGTCTCCCGCGCCTCGATGCCGTCGTCGCCCCACCAGGTACCGGGCCAGGGGGCACGGGCCACCTCGAAGAGCAGGGGTTCGAAGGGGGCGTTGAAGAGGCAGCGCTCCCCCAGAGCCATGGCACCGAAGGTGTCGCCGTGGTAGGCGCCGTCGAAGGCGATCAGGCGGGGGCGGGGGCTGCCCTGGTTGTGCCACCACTGCCAGGCCATCTTGAGTGCCACCTCCACGGCAGTCGAGCCGTTGTCGGAGAAGAAAAGGCGGGGCAGGCCGGTGAGGGCGGCGAGCCGCTCGGCGAGGCGCTCGGCGGGGGGATGGCAGAAGTCGGCGAAGATCACCTGCTCCAGGCTGCGGGCCTGCTCGGCGATGGCCGCGGCGATGCTGGGCTCGCCATGGCCGTGCAGGGTCACCCACCAGCTGCTGATCGCGTCGATCAGACGGCTGCCGTCGTCGAGCACCAGCTCGGCCCCTTCGCCGCGCACCGCCCGCAGGGGGGGATCGGCGGTGGCCATCTGGGTGAAGGGATGCCAGAGGTGCGGATGCCAACCGGGCGATGCAGTCACCGGCATTGTCTGGCGTGGGAAACAACTGACATGATGAAGGTGGAGAGGGGTTGTGGAGGCCGCCGCGCCGGCGGTTCTGCTCCCAAGGGTTGTGCTGATGTCCAGCGGAGTCCTCCGATGGTCCTGAATCCTGACAACCAATCCCGCCGCTTTCTCTCCGCCCAGGAGTTAAGCCGCCGCCTGCCCCACCGGGCCTGGGGCCCGGGGGAGATCTTCGCGGAGGGCCAGTGGCAGACGATCCGGGCGCGGCTGGAGTGCGAGGGCTGGAGCCATTTCCAGATTGAGCAGGTGCATGACCAGCTGCGTCAGGGCTGGCCGCTGGCGATGGCCCGGCGCAATGTCGCGGTGATCAGCGGCCGCTGTCCGCTTTCGGCCCGCCGCGAGGGCTGATCGTGCGCGGCACGATCAGGGAGGCGGGATCCGTCGCCTGGCTCAGCGACAGAGATCACGGTTGTTCCGTTCGGCCTTCGGGGCGAAGGGTCCGCAGTTGAGGACCCGCACCAGCGTCACTTCCACATCGGTGAAGAGCACCAGGATGCCGACGCAGAGCCCGGCCACGACGGCGGTGACGATCCAGTGACGCTGACTCATGGAATCAGGCTACGGGGAAGGTCACTGGCGAGCCACTGCTGCTGCAGGGCGGCGGCGTTGAGGGGATCGAGGGGAGGCAGTTGGGCCAGCACCGGCACGGCGCCGAGCTGCTCCAGGGTGCG